>NZ_JAEVHJ010000081.1:0-23345 GCF_016802855.1 Micromonospora sp. ATA51
AAGGGCAAGCGGTACGCCCTCCCGCACGCGCGGATCATGATGCCCTCGGCGTAGCTGGCGATCAGCTCGTCGATCCGGTGCCGGCGCCGCGCTCTCCGCAGGAGGGTTTCACGCAGGTGGGAGGGGCCCGCGATGCCACTTCCGGGTACGACACGCCCGGGTCCGTGAACCAAAATGTGGGATCAGTTGACTCATCGCGTGAGATGCGTCAGGCTTAGCGGCATGTCGTCGAACCGGTCGCTGCGAGTACTTACTGAGCGCACTCTCCCTGATCGAGAGTGCGCTGGCCCCGTGCATCTGCACGTGGGCCGTTTTTATTGCCGTCGGAACCCATCGGGGCGGCCCCCGCCCGCGTTGCACTCTGTGAAAGAGCCTCACCCACTCCAGCCGGAGGCCTGAACCGCCATGACGAGACCCACGCCAGAGACCCTCGCCCACTCCGCCCGACGGGCCCGCCCGGCCTCCGAGCCGGCGATCGACGCCGACCACGCCCCCACCCCCCGCAACGGGGCCACCCCGGCCGCTCCGGCGGTACGGCAGGCCGCCCCGACGGAGGTCTCCGGCGCGGGATCGCTCGTGCGGTCGCTCGAGGCGCTCGGCGTCGACGTGGTCTTCGGCATTCCGGGCGGTGCGATTCTGCCGGCGTACGACCCGCTCTACGACTCCACCGTGCGGCACATCCTGGTCCGCCATGAGCAGGGTGCCGGCCACGCCGCCACCGGCTACGCGCAGGCGACCGGGAAGGTCGGCGTCTGCATCGCGACCTCCGGGCCGGGCGCGACGAACCTGGTCACCCCGATCGCCGACGCGTACATGGACTCGGTGCCGATGGTGGCGATCACCGGCCAGGTCGCGCGTCCCTCGATCGGCACGGACGCCTTCCAGGAGGCCGACATCCAGGGCATCACCCTGCCGATCACCAAGCACAACTTCCTGGTGCAGACCGCCGAGGAGATCCCGCAGGTCCTGGCCGAGGCGTTCCACCTGGCCTCGACCGGCCGGCCCGGCCCGGTGCTGGTGGACATCCCCAAGGACGTCCTCCAGACGCCGACCACCTTCGCCTGGCCGCCCACTCTGGACCTGCCCGGCTACCGGCCGACCCTGCACCCGCACGGCAAGCAGATCCGGGAGGCGGCCCGGCTGATGACCGGCGCCCGCCGCCCGGTGCTCTACGTCGGCGGCGGCGTGCTCAAGGCCGGCGCCACCGAGGGGCTGCGCCGGCTGGCCGAGCTGACCGGCATCCCGGTGGTCACCACGCTGATGGCGCTCGGCGCGTTCCCCGACTCGCACCGGCAGCACCTCGGCATGCCGGGCATGCACGGCACCGTCGCCGCGGTCTACGGCCTGCAGAAGGCCGACCTGATCGTGGCGCTGGGAGCCCGCTTCGACGACCGGGTCACCGGCAAGCTGGACTCGTTCGCCCCGGACGCGACCGTGGTGCACGCCGACATCGACCCGGCCGAGATCGGTAAGAACCGGCACGCGGACGTGCCGATCGTCGGCGACGCCCGGCACGTGATCGACGAGCTGATCGCCGCGGTCACCACCGAGCGGGCCGCCGGCCACCCGGCCGACCTCGGCGACTGGTGGACCCAGCTCGACGACCTGCGCGAGCGCTACCCGCTCGGCTACGAGGAGCCGGCCGACGGCACCCTCTCCCCGCAGTACGTGATCAAGCGGCTGGGCGAGATCGCCGGCCCGGACACGATCTTCGTGGCCGGCGTCGGGCAGCACCAGATGTGGGCCAGCCAGTTCATCTCGTACGAGAAGCCGCACACCTGGCTCAACTCCGGCGGCCTCGGCACCATGGGGTACGCGGTGCCGGCGGCGATGGGCGCCAAGGTCGGCAAGCCGGACACGGTGGTCTGGGCGGTGGACGGCGACGGTTGCTTCCAGATGACCAACCAGGAGCTGGCCACCTGCGCGCTGGAGGGCATCCCGGTCAAGATCGCCGTGATCAACAACGGCAACCTGGGCATGGTCCGGCAGTGGCAGACGCTCTTCTACGGCGAGCGCTACTCCAACACCGAGCTGGGCACCCACAAGCACCGCATCCCCGACTTCGTGAAGCTCGCCGAGGCGCTCGGCTGCGTCGGGCTGCGCTGCGAGAACGCCGCCGACGTGGACAAGACCATCGAGGCGGCCATGGCGATCAACGACGCCCCCGTGGTGATCGACTTCGTGGTCGGCAAGGACGCCATGGTCTGGCCGATGGTCGCCGCGGGCACCAGCAACGACGAGATCATGTTCGCCCGGGGCGTCCGCCCCGCCTTCGACGAGGACGAGCTCTGATGACTCTGCACACGCTGTCCGTGCTGGTGGAGAACAAGCCGGGTGTCCTGGCCCGGGTCTCCGGCCTGTTCTCCCGGCGCGGCTTCAACATCGACAGCCTCGCCGTCGGCGAGACCGAGAACCCCGACGTCTCCCGGATCACCATCGTGGTCAACGCCGAGTCGTCCCCGCTGGAGCAGGTCACCAAGCAGCTCAACAAGCTGGTCAACGTGCTCAAGATCGTCGAGCTGGACCCGCAGGTCTCGGTCGCCCGGGAGCTGCTGCTGGTCAAGGTCCGCGCGGACCGCACCGCCCGGGCGCAGGTGCTGGAGACGGTGAACCTGTTCCGCGCCCGGGTGGTCGACGTCGCGCCGGACACGCTGACCATCGAGGCCACCGGCACCCCCGACAAGCTCGACGCGCTGCTGCGCGACCTCGAACCGTTCGGCATCAAGGAGATGGTCCAGTCCGGCACGGTGGCGATCGGGCGCGGCTCGCGTTCGATCACCGCCGGGCCCGCGCTGCGCGCCGCCTGACCACCACACAAGTCCACGACGGGCCGCTGCGGACCGCCGTACGAAAGGGAAGTCAATGAGCGTTGAGGTGTACTACGACGACGACGCCGACCTGGGCCTGATCCAGGGCCGCAAGGTCGCCGTGATCGGGTACGGCAGCCAGGGCCACGCCCACGCGCTGTCGCTGCGCGACTCCGGTGTCGACGTGGTGATCGGCCTGCCCGCCGGTTCGAAGAGCCGGCCGAAGGCCGAGGAGCAGGGCCTGCGGGTGCTCACCCCGGCCGAGGCGGCGGCCGAGGCCGACGTGATCATGATCCTGGCGCCGGACACCGCGCAGCGGGCCCTCTACGCCGAGGCGATCGCCCCGAACCTCGCCCCCGGCAAGGCAGTCTTCTTCGGCCACGGCTTCAACATCCGGTACGGCCTGATCACCCCGCCGGCCGACGTGGACGTGGCGATGGTGGCCCCGAAGGGCCCGGGCCACCTGGTCCGCCGCCAGTACGTCGACGGCAAGGGCGTGCCCTGCCTCGTCGCCGTCGAGCAGGACGCCAGCGGCAATGCCTTCCAGCTGGCCCTCTCGTACGCCAAGGGCATCGGCGGCACCCGGGCCGGGGCCATCCGGACCACCTTCACGGAGGAGACCGAGACCGACCTCTTCGGCGAGCAGGCGGTGCTCTGCGGTGGCGCGGCGGCGCTGGTGCAGACCGGCTTCGAGGTGCTCACCGAGGCCGGCTACGCCCCCGAGGTGGCCTACTTCGAGTGCCTGCACGAGCTGAAGCTGATCGTCGACCTGATGTACGAGGGCGGCATCGCCCGGATGCGCTACAGCGTCTCCGACACCGCCGAGTACGGCGACCTGTCCCGCGGCCCGCGGGTCATCGACTCCCGGGTCAAGGAGGAGATGCGCAAGATCCTCGGCGAGATCCAGTCCGGCGAGTTCGCCCGCGAGTGGGTGGCCGAGGACGAGGCCGGCCGGCCGAACTTCGCCAAGTGGCGGGCCGAGGGCGCGGCGCACCCGATCGAGGAGACCGGTCAGAAGCTGCGCGCCATGATGAGCTGGGTGGACCGGCCGATCACCGAGACCGCCTGACCCGCACGGTGGCGGGTCCGGCGCTCTCCCCGGCGCCGGGCCCGCCACCGCCTGCGTTCCGCCCCCGTTCAGCCCCGCGACATGTCGGGTTTGTGAGGGCACTCACCCCGCAACCCCGGACACGCCGACCGGCCCGCGCCCTACGATCCCAGGTAGGTGCGTAGCCGGCACCTGACGGCCATGGCACGGCTCACCGCAGGGCGCAGCGCGGCGTCCCCCGCCGTAGCCGACCGCTCTGACGACATCTACGAGGACCGATGAATCCTGTCGTACTGATCGCCGAAGAACTCGCTCCCGCCGCCATCGAGGTGCTCGCGCACGACTTCGACGTACGCCACGTCGACGGCACCGACCGCCCGGCCCTGCTCTCCGCGCTCGCCGAGGCCGACGCGGTGATCGTGCGCAGCGCCACCCAGATCGACGCCGAGGCGATCGCCGCCGCGCCGCGCCTGAAGGTGGTCGCCCGGGCCGGCGTCGGCCTGGACAACGTCGAGGTGCCGGCCGCCACCGCGCGGGGCGTCATGGTCGTCAACGCCCCCACCTCCAACATCGTCTCCGCCGCCGAGCAGGCCGTCGCGCTGCTGCTCGCCGTCGCCCGCAACACCGCCGCGGCCAGCGCCGCGCTCAAGGCAGGGGAGTGGAAGCGGTCCAAGTACACCGGCGTCGAGCTGCAGGGCAAGACCGTCGGCGTGGTGGGTCTCGGCCGCATCGGGGTGCTCTTCGCGCAGCGGATCGCCGCCTTCGGCACCCGGCTGATCGCGTACGACCCCTACATCCAGCCGGCCCGCGCCGCCCAGCTCGGCGTCCGCCTGGTCGGGCTGGAGGAGCTGCTGCGGGAGGCCGACTTCATCTCCATCCACCTGCCGAAGACCCCGGAGACGGTCGGCCTGATCGGCGAGAAGGAGCTGTCGATCGTCAAGCCGGGCGTGCGGATCGTCAACGCCGCCCGCGGCGGCCTGGTGGACGAGCAGGCCCTGGCCGACGCGATCGCCGAGGGCCGGGTCGCCGGCGCCGGCGTCGACGTGTACGCCAAGGAGCCCTGCACCTCCTCGCCGCTGTTCGCCTTCGACAACGTGGTGGCCACCCCGCACCTGGGCGCCTCCACCCACGAGGCGCAGGACAAGGCCGGCCTGGCCGTAGCCAAGAGCGTCAAGCTGGCGCTGCAGGGCGAGTTCGTGCCGGACGCGGTCAACGTGCAGGCCGGCGGGGTGGTCGCCGAGGACGTCCGCCCGCTGCTGCCGCTGGCCGAGAAGCTGGGCCGGGCGTTCACCGCGGTGGCCGGCGGGGTCGCCGCCAGCGTCACCGTCGAGGTGCGCGGCGAGATCGTCAACCACGACGTCTCGGTGCTCAAGCTCGCCGCCACCAAGGGGCTGTTCAGCTCGGTGGTCGAGGAGCAGGTCACCTACGTCAACGCGCCGCACCTGGCCGCCGAGCGCGGCGTCGAGGTGACCCTGACGACCCAGGCCGAGACGGTCGACCACGCGAACCTGGTCACCGTCCGTGGCGCGCTGCCGGACGGCCGCACGGTGAGCGTCTCCGGCACGGTGACCAGCACCGGCACCCGGGACGTCATCAAGCTGACCGAGGTGGACGGTTTCGACGTGGAGATCGGCGCGGAGGGCATCCTGGTCTTCCTGCGCTACGTCGACCGGCCGGGCGTGGTCGGCACCGTCGGCACCCTGCTCGGCGAGGCCGGGGTCAACATCGCCGCGATGCAGGTGGCCCGCCGGGAGGCCGGCGGCGAGACGCTGATGACGCTCACCGTCGACCAGGCGCTCGGCGCGGACCTGCTCAGCTCGGCGGCCGACTCGATCGGCGCGGTCGCGGCCAGCGCCGCCGACCTGCGCGACGAGTAGTCCACACGCGACACATCGGGGGCCCGGCCGACTCGGCCGGGTCCCTCGTCGTACGGGACCGCGGGTCAGGGGGTGACGCGGGCGGGCGGTGGGTAGACCGAGCCGTCCTGAGCGTCGAAGAGCATCAGGTCGTGCTCACCAGCAACCGCTCGATGTCGAGCAGTACCTGGTCCTCGCAGGTCGGGAAGAGGTTCAGCTCCAGGTGGTCGGCCGCCGCGTGCAGCGGGGTGACCTCCCAGGGGCTGCCCGGCCCGGCGTGGCGGTCGGGATACACGGCGGTGATCGCCCGGTAGAAGCGGACCACTCTTGGGTCGGGGTGGCGGTCGGCGTGCCGCCCCTCGCGGCACCGCTGCACCGCTGCCCGCACCTCGGCGGGCGTGGCCCCTGCCGGAAGGGCCCACACGCTCAGATCGAAACTCACGGCGGACAGCGTGCCATCCCGCGTCCGCGCCGTCACCCCTGCCCCGCCGCAGGGCAGTCGCGGATTCCCGATCCGGGGGCGGTGACGGTCCGCTGTGGAGACTCTTGCGTCGAGTTGCGTCGATTCGCTAGCGTACCGGTGCGGTCGCTGGCGGAGTCGCGGCGTCGGCCCGTCTTCGGGTGGCGTGGTCGGACGTCCGGCCCACCGGTCCGCACCCCTCGATTGCGCGAGCCATGCGCACTCGTCGCTGACCGGCCTCCACAGTCGTTGCCGAGACCGTGGGGGCCGATCGCGGCGCTCCCGGCGCCGATCCGCCCGCCACCTGCACACCTCGCGCGGCCGTGGTGCGAGGAACGGCCGATCGGGGCGGCAGCGGGCAGCGGATCGTCAGCGGCGGTGGGCGAAGAGCGCCCGATAGTCCGAGCCGGTGCGAAACCAGGCCAGCCCGGCCGGGCCGGCGGCGTAGAGCGCGGTGGCGTAGGCGTCGGCCACGGCGAGGTCCGGGCCGACGACGGTGGCGGAGACCAGGTGGTCGGCGGGCTCACCGGTGTGCGGATCCACCACGTGGCCCCGACGGCCGGTGACCCCGGAGGTGCCCACCGCCCCGGCGGTCATCTCCAGCACCAGCGGGGCCCGGTGGGCGTCGGTCGGATGGTGCACCGCCACGCGCCAGGGGCCGCCGTGCGCGGCGTGGCCGCGTACCACCAGGTCGGCGCCGGTGAGCACGGCGTAGTCGTGGATGCCCGCGGCGCGCAGCCGGGCCGCGGCCCGCTCGACGGCCCAGCCGCCGAGCAGGCCGCCCGGGTCGAAGCCGCCCGGCACCGCCCAGGCGTCGAACCAGCCGTCGGTGGCCGCGCGCATCGCGGCGCAGCGGTCCACCAGGTCGGCCAGCGGCGGGTACGACTCGGGAGTGATCTCGCCCCGCCGCAGCCGGGAGACCAGGCTGTCCGGCCGGGCCGGCCCGTAGGTGAGGTCGATGGCGCGCAGCTCGGCCACGGCGTCCCGCAGCGCCTCCCCGACGATCCGCCGGCCGAGCCACCCGGGGGCGTTGAGCAGCAGCGAGTACTCAGCGGTGGAGGTGCGGACGGTGTGCTCGGCGGTGATCCGGTCGCCGGCGGTCCCGGCGGACCGGTCCAGCCGGTGGCTGCGGGTGCCGAGCCGCAGGTCGGGGCGGCGGGTGCGGAACCCCGCCTGGTCGACCCACCGGGTCCGGGGCTGCTCGTCGACCCATCGGGCCCGTGGCTGCTCGTCGATCCGCATCACACCTGCTCCTTCGCTGACGACGCCGCAGCGCCGCGGCGAAGCCGGTCACGGGCCCCCGTGACCCGTTCCCCACCGACCCTAGGCAGTGGAGATGACCGCACCATGAATGCCACCTGGGAGCCTCCTGAGGATTCCGGTTTCCCGCATGGTGGAAGGCGCGTACCGGGAGACGGGACGACGACGTACCGTTCACGGGAAGCGACGAGGTGAGGAGCGCCAGGTGGCACGGATCGCGGTGGTGGCCGGGGACGGGATCGGACCCGAGGTGGTCGCGGAGGCCCGCAAGGTCATCGACGCGGTGCTCCCCGGGGTCGAGGCCACCGAGTACGACCTCGGCGCCGCACGCTACCACCGCACCGGCGAGGTGCTGCCCGACTCCGTGCTGGCCGAGCTGGCCGGGCACGACGCCATCCTGCTGGGCGCGGTCGGCGACCCCACCGTGCCACCGGGGGTGCTGGAGCGGGGGCTGCTGCTCAAGCTCCGGTTCGCCTTCGACCAGTACGTGAACCTCCGCCCGTCCCGGCTCTGGCCGGGGGTGCCCGGGCCGCTGGCCACCGTCAAGCCCGGTGAGGTCGACCTGGTCGTCGTCCGCGAGGGCACCGAGGGCCTGTACGCCGGCGCCGGCGGCTCGCTGCACCGGGACACCCCGGCCGAGGTGGCCACCGAGGAGAGCCTGAACACCCGGCACGGGGTGGAGCGGGTGATCCGGGACGCCTTCGCCCGGGCCGGCCGCCGCGAGCGGCGCAAGGTCACCCTGGTGCACAAGACCAACGTGCTCACCCACGCCGGCTCGCTCTGGGCCCGCGCCTTCGCGGCGGTGGCCGCCGAGCACCCCGACGTCACCACCGAGTACCAGCACGTCGACGCCGCCGCGATGTTCCTGGTCACCCAGCCCCAGCGGTACGACGTGGTGGTCACCGACAACCTCTTCGGCGACATCCTCACCGACATCGCCGCCGCGGTCACCGGCGGCATCGGCCTCGCGGCCAGCGGCTGCATCAACCCCGCCGGGACGTACCCGTCGATGTTCGAGCCGGTGCACGGCTCGGCGCCGGACATCGCCGGCAAGGGCGTGGCCGACCCGGTGGCCGCGGTGCTCTCCGCGGCGCTCCTGCTCGACCAGCTCGGCCACGCCGACGCCGCGGCCCGGGTCACCGCCGCGGTCGGCGCCGAGCTCGCCGGCCGGACCCCGGGCGTACCGCTGCGCACCGCCGAGGTCGGCGACCGGCTCGCCGGGTACGCCGTAGCCTGACCAGGGCCTTCCGCCGGCCCGGATCCGGGCCGCCAGACCCGCTCCGGGCCCACCCCGCGACGTCGGCCGCGGCGACGCGACCGCGATCGTTCTCGCCATTCGGCACGCTCGATCTGCCGGGGCGGAGCTATCCGCTGAACGACCGTTCGGGGTAAGTTTCTGGCACCAGATCCGGCGTGCGGTCCCGCATGTCGTCAACCCGCAGGGAGGTCAGCGCGATGAGCGGTGGTGACAAGCTCGATTTCGAGATCCGTCCGAATCCCGCGCCGGTATCCGCCGCCGATCGGGCCGCCCTGCTGGCCAACCCGGGCTTCGGCCGGGTCTTCACCGACCACATGGTGACGATCCGGTACGCCGACGGGAAGGGCTGGTACGACGCCCGGGTCGAGGCGCGGGCCCCGATCCCGATGGATCCGGCGAGCGCGGTGCTGCACTACGCGCAGGAGATCTTCGAAGGGCTGAAGGCGTACCGGACGGCCGAGGGCGCGGTGACGATGTTCCGCCCGGAGGCCAACGCCGCCCGCTTCGCCGCCTCCGCCCAGCGGCTGGCGATGCCGGAGCTGCCGCGGGAGACCTTCGTCGAGTCGCTGCGCCGGCTGGTGGAGATCGACCAGGAGTGGATCCCGGAGCACGAGGACGCCAGCCTCTACCTGCGGCCGTTCATGTTCGCCAGTGAGGTCTTCCTCGGCGTCCGGCCGGCCAACGAGTACCTCTACGTGGTCATCGCCTCGCCCGCCGGTGCGTACTTCTCCGGCGGGGTCAAGCCGATCACGGTCTGGGTCTCCCCGGACTACACCCGGGCCGCCCCGGGCGGCACCGGGGCCGCGAAGTGCGGCGGCAACTACGCGGCCTCGCTGGTCGCGCAGGCGGATGCGATCGAGGCGGGCTGCGACCAGGTGGTCTTCCTGGACGCGGTCGAGCGCCGGTTCATCGACGAACTGGGCGGCATGAACGTCTTCTTCGTCTACGACGACAACACCCTGGTCACGCCGCCGCTGACCGGCACCATCCTGCCGGGCATCACCCGGGACGCGATCCTCACCCTGGCCGCCGCGGCCGGGCACCGGATCGAGGAGCGGCCGATCAGCTTCGCCGACTGGCAGGCCGACGCGGCCAGCGGGCGGCTGCGCGAGGTCTTCGCCTGCGGCACGGCCGCCGTGATCACCCCGATCGGCCAGGTGCGCTTCCCCGACGGCGAGTTCCTCGTCGGCGGTGGGGAGCCGGGTCGGTCCACCATGGCGCTGCGGCAGCAGCTGGTGGACATCCAGCGCGGCCGGGTCGAGGACCCGTACGGCTGGGTGCAGCGCGTGCTCTGACCGGTCCCGCCGATCCGGCCCGGAATCCTCCCGCAACGCCGGAGGAGCGTCGGCCGCTGCGGTGTGCTTGGCGACGGGGGCCGCGGGGTTGCCGGGGTGTCCCTGTGAAGCTGATGACGTAGACGATTCACCGGCTCGGCACCGTCGCGCCCGCCCCCGCCCGCAGGCGCCGGCCCGCCCACGCGGTGAATCGTCTGCGTCATCAGCTCCATAGTGAGTACCGACACCACCTTCCGCGCGGGCGTCGGCTGTTTCGGGGCCGTCCGCCCATCGGTCGGGCGGTGATGTGGGGCCCGTCCGACACCGGCCGGGCCCGTGGGCGGGGCGAGTCCGGCACCCGCACCGGCGGGGGCAGGGCCGGTCGCCGGTGCGGCGTCGGGATTCAGTCGAGCAGGTGGTCGCGGAGCGCGGCGAGCTGCCCGTCGGTCACCCCGGCGTGGCGCAGGTAGCCCTCAGCCGAGCCGTACCCCGCGCGCAGTTCCGCGAGGAAGAGCGTCATCGCCTCGGCGGGGGAGGCGAGGAACGGCGGTGGCAGTTCCTCGGCCGCAGGGGTGGTGGCGGCGACCCAGGCGCTGAACCGCGCCGACGCCTCGGTGCTCAGCGCGTAGTCGGTGGCGATGTCGGCGTCGGCGACCCCGAGCACGGCGAGGGTGAGGGCGCAGACGATGCCGGTCCGGTCCTTGCCGGCGACGCAGTGCACCACCACCGGCGCGTTGGCGCTGTCGGCGATCAGGCCGACCGCCTCGGCCAGCCCGGCGGTGCCGGTCTCGGCCAGGTCGGCGTACCGCTCGGCCAGGTAGCGGGCCAGGCTCTGCGCCGGGTCGTACCGGATCTCGGCCCAGTCCCGGTGCTCCGGGTGGATGTGCCGGTAGGTGAGCCCCTCGTACGCGGGCACCCGGCCGTCCCGCTGCACCTCGGCCGGGCGGCGCAGGTCGATGACGGTCCGGATGCCGAGGGCGGTGAACGCCTCCCGGTCGGTCTCGTCGATCCGGTGCAGGGAGTCGGAACGGTAGAGCCGGCCCCGGCGGACGGTACGCCCGTCGTGGCCGGTGTGTCCGCCGACGTCGCGGAAGTTGAAGAGGGCGGGAAACGGGCTCCGGCTGGTCTCGGTGGTATCCACCCTGACACGGTAATGGCCGGTGGGGCATCGCCCCACCGGCCATCGGTGCAGGTTCCTCCGTTACCGGGCGGTACCCGGCGGGATCGACGAGTACGTGTCGTCGTAGTAACCGCCGAGCTTGTCCCGGTAAGCCGGATCCGTGCCGAAGCTCTCGTCATACTCGGGCGCGGCCTTGATCTGGTCCTTGCTCCGGTCGACGTAGACCTTCTGCTCGTCGTGGTCGACGTGGTTGACGGTGCCGGCAGGCAGCAGGACCTTCTTGCCGAAGATCCACGGCCCGGTGTCGACCACGAGGTAACTGGAGTTCACCTCGTGGCTGGCCCGGTCCACCTTGCCGATGCCGCCGTCGCTCGCCTCCACCTTGTAGCCCACCAGGTCCGCGCCGGTCACCCCGGCCTCGTCCCGGTAGCTCCACGGATCGAAGCGCCCGGCGGGCGTGCCGCCCGCGAAAGCGCCCTCGCCACCGTAGGTGAGCGGGTCCGGCGTCCCGTGGGTCGTTCGAGGGTCGAGCCGGTCCATGGCTTTCACTCCTCTTCTCGACTTTCTCGGGGGATGTTGCCCTGTCGGGGTGGTTTCCTACCCGGTGTGGCGATCCATACACCACCTTGCCCGAATCAGCTCAGCGCGGCCTCCGCGTCGAGGGCCACCGCGGCGGCGTGCACGACGGCGGCGATCCGCAGCCCCTCGTGCACCTGCTCCCGGGTGAACCCGGTGCCACGCAGGGTCTTCTCGTGCGACTCAAGGCAGACGCCGCAGCCGGTGATCGCCGAGACGGCGAGGCACCAGAGCTCGAAGTCGGCCTTCTCCACCCCAGGCCGGGCGATGATCTGCATCCGCAGCCGGGCCGGCATCGAGGCGTACTGCTCGTCGCCGATCAGGTGCTTGGCCCGGTAGTAGACGTTGTTCATCGCCATGATCGTGGCCGCGCCCTTGGCCGCCTCGATCGCCTCCGGCTTGAGCTGGGTGGCCGCCTCCGCGGCGATCTCCCGCAGCACCACCGGGTTGCGGGCCGCCACCGCACAGGCCAGGGCGGTGCCCCAGGCCTGCAACGGGGTCAGCGTCGAGGTGCCGATGGTGGAGCCGAGGTTGAGCTTGATGTCCTTGGCGTACTCGGGCAGGGCCGCCTTGACCGCGTCCAGGCCCATGTCAGGCCCCGGCGCCGGCGAGCAGCGCGTTGGCGTCGAGGGTGGCGCCGCCCTTGTTCCAGTTGCACGGGCAGAGTTCGTCGGTCTGCAGCGCGTCGAGCACCCGCAGCACCTCGGAGACGTTCCGGCCGACCGAGCCGGCGGTCACCATGGCGAACTGGATCTCGTTGTCCGGGTCGACGATGAAGGTGGCGCGCTGGGCGACGCCGTCCTCGCCGAGCACGCCGCAGTCGGCGGTCAGCTCGCGCTTGATGTCGCTGAGCATCGGGAAGGGCAGCTCACGCAGGTCCGGGTGGTCCTTGCGCCAGGCGTAGTGGACGAACTCGTTGTCCACCGAGACGCCGAGCACCTGGGCGTCCCGGTCGGCGAACTCGTCGTTGAGGCGGCCGAACTCGGCGATCTCCGTCGGGCAGATGAAGGTGAAGTCCTTCGGCCAGAAGAAGACCACCCGCCACTTGCCCTCGTGGGACTTGTGGTTGATCGTCTCGAACGCCTTGTCCGCGTCGAGCGACACGCAGGCGGTGAGTTCGTACTCGGGGAAGCGGTCACCGACGGTGAGCACGGGTCCTCCTTGGCAGCGGCTTGTCAGCGGCGCGAAGCCGGTAACTGGATCAGTTCCAGATACTTCCGCAGCGATGTTTCCGCCTGATGGCGGCCGGGTGACTTGTGAAGTTGATCACGAGGGGCCGGTTCGCCGCCGCTTCCGGCCACCGATCCGGTACGGCCACCCAGCGTCACCATCCCGACATGTGGATTGTGTCTCCCAAAACCGAGGTCGGGGTGGCAAAATAGCGACCGTGACCAGCTCCGTCCTGATTATTGGCAGCTAGCGCGCCGGCTTTCCCTCTCGCCGAGCGCGCAGACCTCCCGCATCCCGCGGGGGGTCTTTTTGTTGCTCCCGCCGTGGTTCGAGACGAGGACTTCCATGACCTTCCAGGTGTACGACACGACGTTGCGCGACGGCGCGCAGCGCGAGGGGCTCAGCTACTCGGTGGTCGACAAGCTGGCGGTGGCCCGCCTGCTCGACGACTTCGGGGTCGGCTTCATCGAGGGCGGCTGGCCGGGCGCGGTGCCGAAGGACACCGAGTTCTTCCGCCGGGCCCGTACCGAGCTGGAACTGCGGCACGCGATCCTGGTCGCCTTCGGCGCCACCCGCAAGGCCGGCGTCGCCGTCGCCGCCGACCCGCAGGTGCGCGGCCTGCTGGACGCGCAGACCCCGGCGGTCGCCCTGGTGGCGAAGGCGGACCTGCGGCACGTCGAGCGGGCGCTGCGCACGACGGCCGCCGAGAACCTCGCGATGATCCACGACACGGTCACCCACCTGGCGGCCGAGGGGCGCCGCGTCTTCGTCGACGGCGAGCACTTCTTCGACGGTTACCGACACGACCCGGCGTACACCGCCGCGGTGGTGGAGACGGCGCTGGCCGCGGGGGCGGAGCGGTTCGTGCTCTGCGACACCAACGGCGGGATGCTGCCGTCCCAGATCACGGCGGCCATCGCCGACGTGACGGCGCGCACCGGGGTCGCCCCGGAGCTGCTCGGCATCCACTGCCAGAACGACACCGCCTGCGCGGTGGCCAACACCATCGCCGCCGTCGAGGCCGGGGTCCGGCACTTCCAGGGCACCGCCAACGGGTACGGCGAGCGCCCCGGCAACGCCGACATCTTCTCGGTCGTTGCCAACCTCCAGCTCAAGCTCGGGCTGCCCGTCCTCCCGGACGGGTGCCTGGAACAGATGGTGCGGGTCTCGCACGCCATCGCCGAGATCGCCAACATCGCCCCCGACACCCACCAGGCGTACGCCGGGGCCGCGGCCTTCGCCCACAAGGCGGGGCTGCACGCGAGCGCGATCAAGGTCGACCCGTTGCTCTACAACCACGTGGACCCGTCGGTGGTGGGCAACGACATGCGGATCCTGGTGACCGAGATGGCCGGCCGGGCCAGCGTCGAGCTCAAGAGCCGCGAGCTGGGCCTGGACCTGGCCGGCCATCCGGAGGCGCTGACGTCGGTGACCAAGCGGGTCAAGGAGCTGGAGGCGGGCGGCTGGTCGTTCGAGGCGGCCGACGCCTCGTTCGAGCTGCTGGTCCGCTCGGAGTTGCCGGACCGGGCCGCGCCGCGGCCGTTCGCCCTGGAGTCCTACCGGGTGCTCGTCGAGCACCGGGAGGACGGCGCGGTCGTCTCCGAGGCGACGGTCAAGATCCGGGTACGCGGCGAGCGGGTGATCGCCACCGCCGAGGGGAACGGCCCGGTCAACGCCCTGGACGAGGCGCTGCGGGTCGGGCTGGCCCGGCACTACCCGGAGCTGCGCGAGTTCGAGCTGGCCGACTACAAGGTGCGCATCCTGGAGGGCAGCCACGGCACCGGCGCGGTGACCCGGGTGCTGGTGGAGACCGCCGGTGCCGGCCGCGACTGGACCACGGTGGGCGTGCACCCCAACGTGGTCGAGGCGTCCTGGCACGCCCTCGTCGACGCGCTCACCTACGGCCTCGACCGCACCCGGGTGTGACGCCGGTCAGGTGGCGGGCAGCCGGAGTTCGGCGAGGACGGCGCGGTGGTCGCTGCCGGGGAGGGCGTGCACGGTGACCGACCGGACGGCGATCCGGCGGTCGGCAAGGACGTGGTCGATGGCGACCGGCGGGATCGGGTCACCGTCGTAGGGGCCCCAGGTGCCGGCCAGGCCGGCACCGGCCTGATCGGCGGCGTCGACGTACCCGGTGCGGATCAGGTCGCGGAGCGGGGCGTGGTCGAGGGTGGCGTTGAAGTCCCCGGCCAGGATGCTCAGCCTCCCGTTCGGGGTGGCTGGCGGCTGCGCCCGCAGGTCGGTCCACCAGTCCGGGAGCACGTCGACCGCGTACGGGGCGGCCGGGTGCGCCGACTCGACCCGGAGCGGCGGCGCACCCGGCAGCGTGAGGGTCCCGTACGCCTGGCTGAAGTAGAAGCCCTGGTTGCGGCGCACCCCCGCCTCGCTGATCGGGAAGCCCGCGTAGAGGCCCGAGCCGGTGGTGCCCACCTCGGGGTTGAGCTGCCGGTAGGGCAGCAGTTCGGCCAGCCCCAGCCGGTCCAGCTCGGCGGCGATCCCCGGGGTGAACTCCTGCACGGCCAGCACGTCCACCCGGCGCGAGCGGACCAGGTCGACCAGGGTGCGCGGGTCGGCGCCGCCCTTGAGCAGGTTGGCGGTGAGCAGCCGCAGGGTGGGTCCGCCGACCGCCGGCTGCCCGGAGGCGAACGCGCGGGGCGTCACCGCACCGACCAGCGCCACCGCCGCGACGGCCGCGACGACCGCGGGCCAGCGGCGCCGCAGGGCGAGCGCCAGCACGAGCGGGACCAGCGTCCCGACGGCGACGTACGGGGTGAAGGCGACCGCCTGTACCAGCGGTCCCCGTTCCAGTCCGGCGAGTCGGAGCACCGCCCAGGCCGCCCCGGGCCCGGCGCCCAGCCAGCAGGCCGCGGTCGCCGCCCGCCGGCGCCAGTCGAGCCGCCGCTGACGCGTCCCCGTGGTCACCGCGTCCACCGTACCGGTCGACGCGCCATGGCGGGGGCCCCGCAACCGGCCTCCGGACAATTTCGTGAATGGGCCCACCCTCATCTTTCGCAATTTCCGGGAGTTCTGGGAATTGCCCGACACGGCAAATGAGCTATTGACCGCCCACTTTTTACGGTGCTACCTTCCACCTGGTTGAGGCGCCACAACTCTCCGTAGTAAGACCAGCTCAACCCGGGTACGAAATGTTGAGTGGTCAACATCCAAGGTGCGTGGGCAAGCGGATTCCCCGATGATCTGCTTTTTGTCGCGCCCGGTTCTCATGCGGTAATCACCCGGCCTGCGGTACGTGGGTCGGCCGTATCACCACGGTCACAAAAGGGAGACCTGTCCATGACCACATTCCTCAGACGCAAGGCGACGGCGGCAGCGCTCGGCGTCCTGACCCTCACCCTGGCCGGCGGGGGCATCGCCGCGGCGGCCCAGCCGGCGGCGAAGGCCCCGGTCGAGGTCGCCCAGCCCGGCGCCCGGCAGCCCGGCGCCCAGCCGCCGGTCACCGCCGCCCAGGCCCGCGCGGACCGGGCGGCGATGAAGGCGACCCTCGCCCCGCCGGCCCCCGGCACGATCGCCTGGGCCGTGGTGCGGTCCGACGGCGTGCTGCTGCAGCACTCCGGCAACGTCACCGGCTCCTTCCGGTTCCACTGCTGCAACGCGGGTGAGTACCGGGGCCAGTACCAGGTCACGCTCGACTACGACGTGCACCTCAAGGCCCACTCGGCCACCATCGGGACCAACGATCAGCTGAACGTCCCGCCCGGTGGCGAGATCTCGGTCGCCCCGCGGACCCTGACGCCCAATGCCGTCTTCGTCCAGACCCGCGGCTCGTCCGGCGCCTTCGCGGACCGGCCGTTCCACATCGTCATCGCCAACTGACCGGCGCACCGAACGTACTGGCCCCCGCCGCGGCGGGGGCCAGTGCCGTCTGGGGCCACCTGCGTCGGCGCGTACCGCCCGCGCCGTTGCGGACCGCTCGGGGGAGTTGTCCCGATCCGGGCGGCAAAGGGTCGTTGAGGGGCTGATAATCCGACGTTTGCCGTACCGCCGGCACGGGAAGCAAGCACCGTGACGGACATCTCGGACACCCTGGCCAGCGTGCCCAGCCCGGTCGATGCCGACGCGAGCGGCGTCGAGCTGGAACAGACCCTCTTCGAGGTCAAACGCGTGATCGTCGGGCAGGATCGACTCGTCGAACGCCTGCTGACGGCCCTGATCGCCGAGGGGCACTGCCTCCTGGAGGGAGTGCCCGGCGTCGCGAAGACGCTCGCTGCCCAGACCCTCGCCCGGGTCGTCGGGGGCAGCTTCTCCCGAATCCAGTTCACCCCGGACCTGGTCCCCTCGGACATCGTCGGCACCCGCATCTACCGCGCCTCCACCGAGACCTTCGACGTCGAGCTCGGCCCGATCATGGCCAACCTGGTCCTCGCCGACGAGATCAACCGGGCTCCGGCGAAGGTGCAGTCGGCGCTGCTGGAGGCGATGGCCGAGCGGCAGGTCTCGATCGGCGGGCGGAGCTGGCCGGTGCCCGACCCGTTCCTGGTGCTCGCCACCCAGAACCCGATCGAGTCGGAGGGCGTCTACCAGCTCCCCGAGGCGCAGCGCGACCGGTTCCTGATGAAGGTCGTCGTCGACTACCCGAGCGAGGCCGACGAGCTGGCCATCCTCTACCGGATGAGCGCCGACCGGCCCACGCCCCGGCAGGTGCTCGACCCGGCCCGGCTGCGCGAGTTGCAGCGGCGCGCCGGCCACGTCTTCGTGCACCACGCGCTGGCCGAGTACGTGGTCCGGCTCATCCTGGCCACCCGGGACCCCGGCCGGTTCGGGCTGCCCGAGCTCGCACCGCTGCTGGCGTACGGGGCGAGTCCGCGCGCCACCCTCGGCCTGGTCGCCGCGGCCCGGGCCCAGGCGCTGCTGCGCGGCCGGGAGTACGTGCTGCCGGACGACGTCCGGGAGTTGGCGGTGGACGTGCTCGCGCACCGGCTGGTGCTCTCCTTCGACGCGGTGGCGGACGGGGTCTCCGCGGAGGCGGTGGTGCGCCGGCTGGTCGAGGCGGTGCCGCCGCCCCGGGTCGCCACCGGTCACCACGAGGTGGCGCCCGACCTGGCGGCGGCATGAGGCGCCGCCCCCTCCCGCCCGGCCCGGCGGAACCCGGTCTGGCCGACCTCGCTCCCGACCAGCGGCTGCGCCGGCTGGAACTGACCGTCACCCGCCGGCTCGACGGGCTGCTGCACGGACAGCACCGTGGCCTGCTGCCCGGGCCGGGCAGCGAGATCGCGGGCAGCCGGGAGTACCGCCCCGGGGAGGACGAGGTACGCCGGATGGACTGGGCGGTCACCGCCCGCACCACCGTCCCGCACGTCCGCGTGGTCGACGCCGACCGGGAGCTGACCACCTGGCTGCTGGTGGACGCCAGTCCCAGCATGGAGTACGGCACCGCGGCGCTGGACAAGCGGGAACTCGCGGTGGCCGCCGTCGCCGCCGTCGGCTTCCTCACCGCCGGCGCCGGCAACCGCCTCGGCGCGCAGGTGCTCGGCCCGGACGGCCTGCGCCGGTTCCCGCCCCGCAGCGGTCGTACCCACCTGCTCGCGCTGCTCCGCGCGCTGCTGGCCGCCCCACGGGCCGGCGGGTACGACGAGGAGACGGCGCCGCTCGTGCCGCCGACGCTCATCGACGGGCTCGACGGGGTGCAGCGGGTGGCGAACCGGCGCGGCCTGGTCGTGGTGGTCTCCGACTTCCTCGACGGACTGCCCGACGACCCGGCCGACGCCCCGCCGTGGGAGGCGGCCCTGCGCCGGCTGGCCGTCCGGCACCAGGTGCTCGCCGTCGAGGTGACCGACCCGCGCGAGCTGGAGCTGCCGGACGTCGGCCTGATCACCCTGGTCGACCCGGAGACCGGCCGGCGGCGCGAGGTGTGGACCGGCGACGGGGCCCTGCGGCAGCGGTACGCCGAGGCCGCCGCCGCCCAGCGCGACCAGGTACGCCACGCGCTGCGCCGGTCCGGGGCGACCCACCTGGCGCTACGTACCGACCGGGACTGGAGCGCCGACATCGTCCGGCACGTGCACGCCCAGCGTCGGCTGGTCGCCGCGCCGGCCGCGGCCCGGGGAGGTGCCGCGTGACCTGGCAGTCGCCCGCCCGGCTCTGGCTGCTGCTCGGCGTGCTCGCCCTGGTCGTGGGCTACCTGGTGATGCAGCGCCGGCGCAGCCGGTACGCCGTCCGCTTCACCAACCTGCGGCTGCTGGACCGGGTCGCGCCGCAGCGGCCGGCCTGGCGCCGGCACGTCCCGGCGGGGCTCTTCCTCGCCATGCTGGCGCTGCTGGTGGTCGGTTTCGCCCGGCCCAGTGCCGAGGTGCGGGTGCCCCGGGAACGGGCCACCGTGATGGTCGCGGTGGACGTGTCCACCTCGATGCTCGCCAACGACGTCGACCCCGACCGGCTGAGCGCGGCGAAGCAGGCCGCCCGGCGCTTCGTCGACGGCCTGCCGGACGAGTTCAACGTGGGGCTGGTGGCCTTCGCCGGCAGCGCGGCGGTGCTGGTGCCGCCGAGCACCGACCGGGAGGCGCTGCACGAGGGGATCGAGCGGTTGAACGAGGGGATCACCGGGGTCCAGGGCACCGCGATCGGGGAGGCGATCAGCACCTCGCTGGGGGCGGTCAAGAGCCTGGACAGCACCGCGGCCAAGGATCCCCCGCCGGCCCGGATCATCCTGCTCTCCGACGGGGCGAACACCTCCGGCATGGACCCGATGGAGGCGGCCGCGCAGGCGGTCGTGGTCAAGGTGCCGGTGCACACCATCTCGTTCGGCACCCCGTCCGGCTCGGTCGACCGGGGCGGCCGGGCCATCCAGGTGCCGGTCGACGGGCAGACCCTCAAGGCCGTCGCCCAGGAGACCGGCGGCGGATTCCACGAGGCGTCCACCAACGCCGAGCTGCGGGCCGTCTACGAGGACATCGGCACCTCGGTCGGCTACCGCAAGGAGCGGCAGGACATCTCCGCCCGCTTCATCGGCCTGGGACTGGTCTTCGCCATGGGGGCCGCGGCCGGATCGTTGCGGTGGTTCTCGCGCCTGCCCTGACCGCGGCACGGACACGTGCTGACCGCAAGCCGCACGACACGTGAGGAGCGCACGGATGGCAGTGCAGACCGGACTGGGGGAGCCACGCGGTCCCTGGTTCATCTCGCCGGACCTCGACCCGGACGGGCGCGCCCGCTGGGACGTACCGGGATCGGACCGGGATCCGGGGCGGCGCCGGCCGGCCGGTGGCTGACGGCGCTGGCGGTGGTGGCCCTGTCCAGCGTCTCCGGCGCGGCGGCGGGCGGATGGGTCGCCGGCCGGGACGCGCCCGGGCCCGCCGCGGCCTCGGCGGCGCCGGTCCCGGCGGAGCTGGTGACCGCCGCCCAGAAGACGGTGCCGGGGGTGGTCTCGGTGATGGCCGGCGGGGCCTCGGGGTCGTCCGCGACCGGCTCCGGCTTCGCGATCGACGACCAGCAGCACATCGTCACCAACGACCACATCCTGGCCAGGGGCGGCGGGGGACCGGTGACGGTGGAGTTGCCGGACGGCCGGCGGTTCAGCGCCGAGGTCATCGGGCGGGAGCCGGGCAGCGACCTGGCCGTGCTGAAGGTGCCCGCGTCGGCGGGCCTGGCGCCGCTGCCGCTGGCGAAGCCGAACTCCGTCCGGGTCGGCGAGCCGGTGCTCGCGGTGGGTTCCCCGTTGGGGCTGGCGGGCACGGTGACCGCCGGCATCGTCAGCGCGCTGAACCGGCAGGTGCGGATCGGTTCGGGCCGGCACACCGCGGTGCAGACCGACGCGTCGATCAACCCTGGGAACTCGGGGGGACCGCTGGTCAACGCCCGGGGTGAGGTGGTCGGGGTGAACACGGCCATCGCCACCATCGACGGCAACGGCTCGATCGGCATCGGGTTCGCCATCCCGATCGACCAGGTCCAGCAGACCGCCGACACCATCATCGGCCGGGGCGGCTGACCGGCCGCGCGGCCCGGGCCCACGGTGCATACCCGGATCGGGAGAACTGTCGGATATCCGGCCTGGGACCATCGGGCCATGGAAATATTACGCTGAGTATGGATACTGGCGTGGGTGGAGCAAGCTGTCATCGCGGCCCTCCTCCTGGTGGGCCTGTTGATCGGATGCGGAGTCGGCGCGGCGTACGCCCGCGCGAAGCGCGGCTGGACGGACTACCGGACCATCAGGAACTCGGTGCCGGGCGCCCGACGTACCGCCTGGCTGGCGGTCCGCGCGGTCGTCACCAAGGTGGGCGTGATCGTGCTGCTGCTGGTCGGCGCCGCGGCGTACGCGGCCACGAACTCGGACCACGAGCGGGCCGGCCCGGCGCCCACACCGACCGTCACCCCCGCCCCGACCCGCACCGCGGGACGTTAGCCTCGGGGCATGGACGACGGACTGCGGGTGACCGACCGGCTGGTGGTCCCCGGTGCCGAGCTCCGGGAGCGGTTCTCCCGCTCCTCCGGCCCGGGCGGGCAGGGCGTCAACACCACCGACTCGCGGGTGGAGCTCAGTTTCGACGTGGCGGCCTCGCCCAGCCTGCCCGAGTCGTTGCGCGACCGCGCGCTGGAGCGGCTCGCGGGCCGGCTGGTCGACGGCGTGCTGACCGTCGCCGCCAGCGAGCACCGCGCGCAGCTGGCGAACCGGGAGGCGGCCCGGGAGCGGATGGCCGCGCTGTTGCGGGAGGCGATCGCCCCGCCGCCGAAGCCGCGCCGGCCGACCCGCCCGTCGCGGGGCGCCAAGGAGCGGCGACTGGCCGAGAAGAAGCGCCGGTCCCAGCGCAAACGCGACCGCCGCGTCGACGGCGACTGACCGGAAGGCCGCGTGCGGGTGGCCCCCGGCAGCCCGCCGACGGCCCGTCGACCTCTCCGTCAAGCCCACCCTGACCGGCGAACGTGCGCTGCTGCGGCCGTTCGTCGACGACGACCTGGCCGACCGGCTCGACCTGGCGGTGGTCGACGCGGACCGGGCCGGCCGGACCGTGCTCCAGGCCACCGCCCGGTTCCACCACCCGGCGCACGCCGCGGAGTGGGCCGCCCCGGCCGTCGACGACGACCTCACCGCGGTGATCGACGTGCTGCTGCGCGGGCTCGGGGCGCGCTGAGCCGCCCGCCGCTCAGTCGAGCGCGGCCAGCAGCCGGGCCCGCAGCGTGCCGGCCCGCTCGGCGAAGCCGCGCTGGGCGGCGGCGTACTCCGCCCGCCCCTCCGGGGTCTCCACCCGCACCGGCCGGTACCCGAGGTCGGCGAGGTCGTACGGGCTGGCCCGCATGTCCAGCGTGCGGATCTCCCGGGCCAGCGCGAAGCAGTCCGCGACGAGTTCCGAGGCGACCAGCGGGGAGAGTTTGTACGCCCACTTGTAGAGGTCCATGTTGGCGTGCAAACAGCCCGGCTGCTCCAACGCGTGCTGGCTCTCCCGGGTCGGGGTGAGCAGGTTCAGCGGCCGGGCCGGCGCGGTGAAGAACCGGTACGCGTCGAAGTGGCTGCACCGCACGCCCCGCTCCTCGACGACGGCGGCCGTCGCGGCCGGGCTCAGCCGCAGCGGCCAGGCGTTGTGGCGTACCTCGTCCTGAGTCTGCCGGTAGACCATCGCCCACTCGTGCATGCCGAAGCAGCCGAGGTGCGCCGGGCGGCCGGCGGTCGCCGCGAGCAGCGTCCGGATCCAGTCGATCGACTCGGCGCGCCGCGCGCGTACCCGCTCGGTGTCGAGGGTGAGGCCGGCGGCGGTGGCCCGGTAGTCCCGGCCGAACTCGGCCTGGTCCGCGTCGCGCAGCACCACGCCGGCGCCGGGGTGCCAGCGGCGCAGCTGGGCGGGTCGGTGCGAGTAGTACGTGAAGAGGAAGTCCTCCACCGGGTGTTTCACCCCGCCGCGCCGACGGGCCAGGTGCGGCGCGAGCCAGGCGTCCACCCGCTGCTCGTGCGCCCGCCGGCGGGCCTGCCAGTCGGCCGCGTCGAGCGCGGCGGCGGGGGCGAGGGCGGCGGTCACGGACCCCAGGTTACGACCGCCGCCCGACCGCCGGTCAGGGCACGTCCACCCGGACCCCGGCGGAGAAGACCCCGCTGCGCAGCTCCAACTGCTTCGGCGGCTGACTGCCGCTCACCGTGAAGACCAGCGGCAGCACCACCCGGCTGCCCCCGGCGACCGGCTGGGCGAAGACGTCCCGCCCGAGGTTGGCCACCCGGGTGGCGGTCTCGTCGGTGCTGACCCAGTTGCCTCCCGGCAGGTACGCCCGCTGCAACTGGCCGTGCCAGGTCTGCTGCTCCGGAGTGAGGTTGCGCACCCCGACGGTGGCCTGGCACTGCCGGCCGCCGGCGGCGGGCTGGCCGGCCATCCCGCAGGCGACCCGGTAGACGGTGAACTCGAACGCCGACTCGCGCAGCGGCACGCCCACCGGGCCGCTGACGCTCCGCCCCATCCACGCGCCGCTGGTCGGTTGTTTGCTGGTGTCGATCGCGGCGACCCGCTGGGTGGCCGTCCAGGCCGCCGCGCCGACCACGCCGGCCAGCACCGCCGCCGCCACCCCCACCACCAGC
>NZ_JAEVHJ010000082.1:0-23336 GCF_016802855.1 Micromonospora sp. ATA51
GGTCAGTGGGTGGGGGGGATTACGCGGAGGTGGCCGCGGCGGCCGGTGTGCTGGGCCTGGTGGAGGTCGTGGTCGTCCTCGGGGGGACGGGGCGGCGCGGGGCGGGCGGCCTCGCGGACGGCCTCGGCCAGGGCGACCAGGTCGTCGGTGGTGGGCGGCGGGGGCTCGAACTCGCCCTCGTGTCGGACCACGTCCCAGCCGCGCGGGGCGGTCAGGCTGCGGGCGTGCGGCTCACAGAGGTCGTACGTGTGCGGCTCGGCGAACGCCGCCAGCGGGCCCACCACGGCTGTCGACTCGTTGTAGACATAGGTCAATGTGGCGACCGCTTGCCGGGGGCAGCCGTTACGGGAGCAGCGCCGTGGTGACCTCACGGCGGCAGGGTATCCCCATTACCGGGTCCGGCGCACCGCTTCGCGTTGCGACACGCCCGTCACGGTGATCACAATTCCTCCGATCGGATCACCGGCACGCCGCACCAGCGGCGCAGCAGCGGGCGGGCCGGTGGCGGGGGCTACCCTCTTCCTCATGACGAGCCCGGAACACCGCCGCCCCGGCTCCGGCCGGCGCACCCACCGCGACCGCCACGGTCGAGGGCTGCGCGGGCGGCTGGTGCCGGCCACCGTGCCGCTGGCCCGGACGAAGGCGGAGGTCTTCGACGACCTGGTGCTGGACACGGTGGAGACGCTGGAACGTCGCTTCGCCAAGGAGCTGGCCGGCGTCGAGTTCGCGGTCGAGGACGTCCCGCCGGACCTGAACGTCTACGACTCCGACGTGCTGGAGGACGGCGAGGTGCCGCTCGCCCGGCTGTTGCCGGGCCGACCCGGCCGGCAGGAGGTGCCGCCGCGGATCGTCCTCTACCGGCGGCCGCTGGAGTTCCGGGCGATGGACCGCGAGGACCTCGCCGACCTGGTGCACGACGTGATCATCGAGCAGGTGGCGAACCTGCTCGGGGTCGACCCCGACGAGCTGGCCTGAGGGGCGCATCCCCCCACGCGTGGCGCCGGGTCCGCCGGCCTCCACGACCCCCGTCGCGTCGCCGGCGCCCGTCACCGACACCCGACCGGCCCCCGCCGGTCGCGCGGTCGTCCCGAGCCGGGCGGCCCCCACCGCCCTGGCCCGGCACCGTCTCAGGCGGCGACCCGCCGCTTGAGCTTGCGCCGCTCCCGCTCGGAGAGCCCACCCCAGATCCCGAACCGCTCGTCGTGGCCGAGAGCGTATTCCAGGCACTCCGTCTTCACTTCGCACCGCGAGCAGATGCGCTTCGCCTCGCGGGTCGAGCCGCCCTTCTCAGGAAAGAACGCCTCCGGGTCGGTCTGCGAGCACAGCGCCCGCTCCTGCCACTCCGGCGCGTTTCCGAGCAGGTCGGCCACCTCGAGCTGGCCGTCCATCAGATGCCTCCTTGTCGCGCACCGGCGTCATCGCCGCTGCAACCCCCCACGCGAAAGGCGTGCTTGTCCGTCCGGTCACATTTTGTTGCGTTCCGCGCGAACAACCCCATTCAAATTACACGCGTGTAATGCGTGCGCCGTCAAGCCGAACTTGATAATGGAGTCGCCCTCCCGACACGTCCCGGACGACCGACCGAGCCGCCCGAGCCTCGCAACCTGCCCTATCGATTCAGACCCCGGACGAGTAACGCCCTCTCCGGCGAGTTGCCCGGCTTTTCTGCCGTGGCGTGCCCGGCGACGACGACGCCGGAGACCCCCGGTGGAGGTTCCGGCGGGCCGTACCCGGGCGGCCGGCGCGGCAGCGTCCAAGATCAGCAATTGTGGTGGGGCAAAGGTTAGCCCGAGTCCGCGCCGACCGCCCGTCGAGCGGGACAGCACCGACAGCGCCCCGTCCACGTGATGGGACGGGGCGCGGCGACCGGAGGGCGTCGGAGGATCAGCCCGCCCCCGGCGGAGAGCTGGTCGGCCAGACGAATTCGGCGATCGACCCACCGGTGACGGAGATCGCTCCAGCCGGTGTCCGGTCGTCCCACCAGACGGTATACAGGCCGGCCTCGAGATCCGGGTAGACGGCACTGTGGAACGCCCCGTCGCGGACCTGCCGCTCCCGCACCGCGGAGTGCGTACGCCGCTCCTCGTCGTCCCGGCTGATCTCGATCTCCCGGCCGTGCAGGTCCCGTCCGGTGTAGATGATCAGTGCACCGCAGTTCCCGCCGAGATTCAGCATCACGCTGCCGCTGCCCGTCGGACCGTAGCTATGCTGGTGCTCGTGCACGACCCGCTCCTCAGGACTTCGCCGCCGGCGGGTTGTTGAACCCGTCGTACGGTGTGCCGAGGAACGGGAAGTCGCCCAGGAACGGGGCCGTCACGTCGGCGGCGCTCAGCCCCGGGGTGACCGCCGCCGCCGCGGCGTCCGGCTTGAACGCCTTGTCCACCAGCGGCACCGTGACGCCGGCGATCGCCCGCAGCGCGATGCTCACCACGTCGTCACCGACCCGGCGGCCGTTCGGGAAGCCGGCCAGGTCGCCGCCGAGCACACCGAACCGGTCCGGCCTGCGGTTCGGCTTGATCGCCGTGTTCAGCCGCAGCATGTCGGCCTGGACGTCGCCGGTCACGTTGGTGAAGCCGTCGATCAGCCCGGCCGGGACGCCGGTCAGCAGGATCGCCACCAGGTCCGCCCGTGGCTTCTTCGACTTGTTCAGCGCGTCGAGGCTGGGGAAGACGCCCGGGTAGAGCGCGGGCAGCAGCGCGGCCAGTTCCGGCTGCTCGACGAACCGGGCGAACCGCTTGTCCTCCGCGGGCGGCAAGGTGTTCCACAGGTCCTTCTTGGACATCGGCACGATGACCTCGTTGAACAGTGGATTGCCGAGGCGGGAGACCTGGGTGAACGGGCCGGCGGCGGTGTCCGCGGCCACCCGGTCGCCGAGCACCCGCACCTGCTGCCGGGCGGCGGACGTCCACACCCCGATCGTCGAGGCCCGGTCGGCGGCGCCGTACCGGGCGGCCTTGCGGCGGACCCGGCTCAGCGGCACCTGCACGGCGATGCTGTGCACGTTCATCCGGTCCACTGCGTTGACCGGCTCCCCCTCGGCCTTGAAGAGCTTCTTGCCGGCCACGTGCAACTGCTGGAACGGCCGCAGCGTGCCGAGGTCGAAGATCGCGCCGAGGTCGACGAAGAAGCCGTCCGCGCGCTGCCCCGCGAAGACCTTCTCCCCGGTGGACAGGCGGAACGTGGCCTGCCGGACCAGGTCCTGGTATTTCGGGGTGGAGAGCGGACCGACGTTGCACGGCGGGCAGGGCAACTTGTGCGCGAGCACGTGCTCCTTGCCGTCGGCCACCCGGGTCAGCCGGTAGAACTGCCGCCGGTTCCAGTTCTTGCTGTCCAGCGACTCGATCGGGCCGGTGTTGTAGAGGAAACTGTTCGGATTGGTGATCTCGGTGCGGAATTCGAACCGGTACGTCACATCGGGATAGCCGTCGCCATCGTTGTCGATATGAATCTCGTACCGCACGTCGTCACCGAACTCGAAGAAGTTCGGACCGCCGGAGGGGAGCTGCAACGGCACGTAGTTGGCGATCAACGTGACCGTGTCCGGATGATCGGGACTGACGAACGCGTACAGGTCGGAGCTGTCGGCGACCGGATCCTTGGCTATCTCCGGGGCTTCACGGTGGGAGGACATGGCGGACCACACCTTTGCGTCTGGGAAGCGGTAGTCGAGTGGGATCACCGGCGCCGAGAGCCCGCGCCGGGAGAGGTCACGCCGCCGGGCGGCGCGGGGCGGGTCAGCGTCGGGCAGCGCGCCGCAACCGGTCCGCCAGGGCGCGGTCGCGTACCTCGATCCGGGTCGTGCCGACGAAGACGTCCATGGTCCCGGAGGCGGCGTCGCGGAGGTGGACCACGATCGCGTCGTCCCGGCGCCCTGCGGACGGGGTGTTCTGTGCGGCCGACAGGCCCGGCACGGTGAGGGCGGCGGCGCCCAGGGTGGCGCTCGCCGCGGCGGTCAACGTCTGCCGGCGGGTCAGTCGCGGCCAGGGCCGCTTCCGCTGATCACTGGTCATGGGCAACCTTTCCGGGCCGCGCGTCAGCGCCCGCGGTGGCCGGGAGCCCCGGACGCTCCGCCGAGGCGGACGCCGCCGGGCACCCCCGGTAGGGGCTGCCGGCGACGGTCCTCGCCGGAACCGCCGCCGGCAGCCAGTGGTACGGCCGGCGACGGGGAAAGGTTCGACGCTAAGCGCGGACGTGACCGTACGCGGTCGTCCGCTTGCGGGCCGGTCGTCCCGCCGCCGCCGCGATCGCCCGCAACTCCTCCTCGGTACGCGCCGAGCCGTTGCCCGACCCCGCCATCCGGGAGATGGTCTCCTCCATCAGCGTGCCGCCCAGGTCGTTGCAGCCGCCCTGGAGCATCGCCACCGTGCCGGAGTCGCCCAGCTTCACCCAGGAGCACTGGATGTTGCCGATCCGGCCGTGCAGCAGCAGCCGGGCCATCGCGTGCACCACGCGGTTCTCCCGCCAGGTCGGGCCGGGCCGGGCGATGCCGGCCAGGTAGATCGGCGCGTTGGTGTGCACGAACGGCAAGGCGACGAACTCGGTGAAGCCCCCGGTGCGGTCCTGCACCCCGGCCAGCACCCGGAAGTGGGCCAGCCACTGGCCCGGGTGGTCGACGTGGCCGTACATCATCGTGGAGCTGGACCGGATGCCCAGCTCGTGGGCCGTGCTCACCACCTCGACCCAGGCGGCGGCCGGCAGCTTGCCCTTGGTGAGGACCCAGCGCACCTCGTCGTCGAGGATCTCCGCGGCGGTGCCCGGGATGGTGTCCAGCCCGGCCTCGCGGAGCTGGACCAGCCACTCCTTCACCGGCACGCCGGCCTTCGCCGCGGCGGTGACGATCTCCATCGGGGAAAAGGCGTGCACGTGCATCCCCGGCACCCGCGCCTTGATCGCCCGGACCAGGTCGGCGTAGCCGGTGACCGGCAGCTTCGGGTCGATCCCACCCTGCAGGCAGACCTCGCTGGCGCCGGCGGCCCACGCCTCCTCGGCCCGGTCGGCGACCTGCTCCAGGGACAGCCGGAACGCGTCCGCGTCGCTCTCCCGCTGGGCGAAGGCGCAGAACCGGCAACCGACGTAGCAGACGTTGCTGAAGTTGATGTTGCGGTTCACCACGTAGGTGACGTCGTCGCCGACCACGTCCCGGCGCACCCCGTCGGCGCACCGGCAGAGCTCGTCCAGCGCTGGGCCGTCGGCGGCGAAGAGCGCCAGCGCCGCGTCCGCGTGCCGCGGCTCCAGCAGCGCCGCCGGGTCGTCCGCGGCCAACCGGAGCCCGGTACGCAGGGCGTGGTCGTCCGCGCCGCTGGTCGTCCCGACCCCGCTCCCGGTGGCGGCCCGGACGGCGCCGGCCAGGCTGGCATCGGCCTTGCCGGCCACCTCCGACCAGTCACCGTAGACGCTGTCGAAGTCGCCGCGCGGTCGTCGGTGCGCCCGGCGGTGTCGATGGTCACGTGCAGGTCGGTCCGGCCGCCGAACACCTCTTCCGGCTCCTGCCACGGGCGGCCGACCGGGCGGGCCGACTCTACCGCGAGGCCGGTCGCCGGATCCGCCAGCGCGGTCACGTGCGGCAGCAGACGTGGATCCAGCCAGGGGTCGCCGGCCCGGACGTACTCGGGGTAGATGGTGAGCCGTTCCCGCAGGGCGAAGCCGGCGGTGGCGGTGTGCCGGGCCAGCTCGTCGAGCTGCGGCCACGGGCGCTCCGGGTTGACGTGGTCCGGGGTCACCGGGGACACCCCGCCCCAGTCGTCGATGCCGGCGCGCAGGAGGAGGTCGTACTCGCCCTCGATCAGGTTCGGCGGGGCCTGGATCCGGGCCCGCGGGCCGAGCAGCACCCGGGCCACCGCGACCGTGACGGCCAGGTCGTGCAGCTCGGCGTCGGGCATGCCGCGCATCGCGGTGTCCGGCTTGGCGCGGAAGTTCTGCACGATCACCTCCTGGAGGTGTCCGTACTCCCGCTGCGCGCGGCGGATCGCGAAGAGCGCGTCGACCCGCTCGGCGAGGGTCTCCCCGATACCGATGAGGATGCCGGTGGTGAACGGCACCCCCACCCGGCCGGCGTCGTCGAGCACCCGGAGCCGGACCGCCGGCTCCTTGTCGGGCGAGCCGAAGTGCGGGCCGCCCGGCTCCGACCAGAGCCGGGTGGCCGTGGTCTCCAGCATCATCCCCATGCTCGGCGCGACCGGCTTGAGCCGTTGCAGCTCCGACCAGGACAGGACGCCCGGGTTCAGGTGGGGCAGCAGCCCGGTCTCCTCCAGCACCGCCACCGCACAGGCCCGCAGGTAGTCCAGGGTGGAGTCGTAGCCGCGCTCGTCCAGCCATTGCCGCGCCGCCGGCCAGCGTTCCTCCGGGCGGTCGCCGAGGGTGAAGAGCGCCTCCTTGCAGCCCTGCGCCGCGCCCTCGCGGGCGATCGCCAGCACCTCGTCGCGGTCGAGGAAGGCGGCCGGCAGCCGGTGCGGCACGGTGGCGAAGGTGCAGTAGTGGCAGCGGTCCCGGCACAGCCGGGTCAGCGGGACGAAGACCTTCTTGGAGAAGGTGACCACACCGGGACGGCCGGCCTCGCGTAGCCCGGCGTCGCGGATGTCGCCAGCGATCCGGAGCAGCTCGTCCAGCGCGGCGCCCCGGGCGGTCAGCAGCGCCGTCGCCTCGTCGAGGTCCAGCGCCCGCCCGGCCGCGGCCCGGCGCAGCGCCCGCTGCACGCTCGCCGCGGTCGGGGCGGAGTCGGTGCGATCAACCATCCGCCCAGCCTATGCGCTGACCCCGACCGTCCCGACCGGACGCCGGGACCCGCCCGCCGAACGGCCGCCCCCGGGGCCCGCCGCAACGAGAAGAGCGGCCTCGCGGCGGGACAGGCCACTCTTCTCGGCGGTGGTACGCGAGACCGGCCGCCAGGCGCCGGCGGTGGGTCAGCGCGGCTGGTTGGGGTCGTCCCCGTGGAAGCGCTGGGTGTGGTCGCCGTCGGGCCAGGTCGGCTGGCCGAACTCAGCGGACTGCCGCGGGATGGCCTGCGTCGGGTCGGCCGACGGCGGCTGGCCGAACGGCGGCGCGGAGTGCGGGGCGCCGGCCGACGGGGCCGGGTGCGGGGCGTTGCCGTACGGCGGGGCCGTGTTGAACGGCGGCGCGACGGGTTCGGCTGCCCGAACTGGCCGGGCGGCGGGTAGCCGCCGGGCTGGTTCGCGGCCGGGTAGGCGGGCTGATTCGCGGCCGGGTAGCCGGGCTGATTCGGGGCCGGGTAGCCGCCGGCCGGCGGGTAGCCCCCCTGGCCGGGGGACGGGTAGCCGCCGGGCTGGCCGGGATGGGCGCCCGGCTGCGGCCAACCGGGCTGCGGCTGACCGTAGACGCCGGGCTGCGGCTTGGGCCGGGGCGTGTAGTACAGGGTGCGCCAGACCTTGAAGACGACGTACCCGGCGACGGCGAAGATCGCCAGCCAGGCGGCCCGGGTCAGCAGCCCGAGCAGGGCGTCGAGCACCTCCGCCTCGGCGAGCCGGCCGACGAGCCAGATCAGGAAGGTCAGCGCGCCGAAGAGCGCGCCGAGCGCGTACTCGCCGAGGGCGACCTGGGTGATCAGCTTGGCCTTGGGCAGCACCGGCCGGACGTGGGTGGCGAGCAGCACGGCCAGCACCGGCAGCACGGTCGACTCGACGCCGACGAAGACGAAGAAGGTGCTCCCTGCCCGGCCGCTGAAGGTGCTGTAGTCGTCCATCGGCACCAGCAGCCGGAAGAGGCCGACGACGAGGAGCACGGCGTTCGCGCCGAGCAGGACGAGCGCGGCCAGTTCGCGCAGTGGCTTGGTCAGCTGGCTGGCCTGCGGCGCGTCGGTGGACGCGGGCTCGGCGGGGCTGGTCACGAACTCCCCCTGGGGACGAAAACGGACAGTTGCCGCTGTGAGCCTAGTCTGCTCCGGGCACCGGCCGAACGACGGCGGCGCGTACGCAAGGATGGACGCCATGCGCATCGTGGTTCTGACCGGCGGGATCGGCGGCGCCCGGTTCCTGCTCGGCGTCCGGGCGTACGCCCGGGAGGTGGCGGCCGAGGTGACCGCCGTGGTCAACGTCGGCGACGATCTGCTGCTGCACGGGTTGAAGGTCTGCCCCGACCTGGACAGCGTGATGTACACGCTGGGCGGCGGCGCCGACCCGGAGCGCGGCTGGGGTCGGGTGGGCGAGACCTGGACGGTCAAGTCGGAGCTGGCCGCGTACGGCGCCGAGCCGACCTGGTTCGGCCTCGGCGACAAGGACATCGCGACGCACCTGGTGCGGACGACGATGCTCAACGCCGGGTACCCGCTCTCCGCGGTGACCCAGGCGTTGGCCACCCGGTGGGAACCGGGCCTGACCATGCTGCCGGCCACCGATGACCGCCTGGAGACCCACGTCGTCGTGAGCGGGCCGGACGGCGACGGCGACCAGGGGCAGCGGGCGATCCACTTCCAGGAGTGGTGGGTGCGGTACCGGGCGGACATCCCGACGCACCGGTTCGTCTTCGTCGGCGCGGAGACGGCGAAGCCGGCGCCGGGGGTGCTGGAGGCGATCGGCTCGGCCGACGTGGTGCTGATCGCGCCGAGCAACCCGGTGGTGAGCATCGCGCGATCCTGGCCGTGCCGGGGCTGCGGGAAGCGGTCACCGACGGGCCGGCGCCGGTGGTGGGCGTGTCGCCGGTCATCGGCGGGGCGCCGGTACGTGGCATGGCCGACCGCTGCCTGGCGGTGCTCGGGGTGGAGTGCAGCGCGGCCGGGGTGGGCGGCCTCTACGGCGGACGGTCGGCGGGCGGCCTGCTCGACGGTTGGCTGGTCGCACCGGAGGATGAGGGCGCGCTGGTGCCGGGGGTGACCGTCCGGACGGCGCCGCTGCGGATGACCGACGAGGCGGCGACCGTGGCGATGGTCCGCGCCGCATTGGAGCTGGTGTGAGGCTGGAGATCCTGCCGGTGCCGGGCATCGGCGACGTGACCGAGGGCGACGACCTGGCGGCGCTGATCGCCACCGCGGCGCCGTGGCTGCGCGACGGCGACGTGCTGGTGGTGACCAGCAAGATCGTGTCGAAGGCGGAGGGCCGGCTGGTCGACGTGCCGGCGGACGGCCCGGAGCGGCTCGCCGCCCGGGACGAGGTGCTCGAAGCCGAGACGGCCCGGGTGGTCGCCAGCCGGGGGGCGACCCGGATCGTGCAGACCCACCACGGCTTCGTGATGGCCTCCGCCGGGATCGACGCCTCGAACGTCGACAAGACCCGGCTGGTGCTGCTCCCCGAGGATCCGGACGCCTCGGCCCGGGCGCTGCGCGCGGCGCTGCGGGACCGCTACGACCTCGACGTCGCGGTGATCATCAGCGACACGATGGGCCGGCCGTGGCGCAACGGGCTCACCGACGTGGCGCTGGGGGTGGCCGGGATGCCGGCCATCCGCGACCACCGGGGCGAGATCGACCCGTACGGCAACGAGCTGCAACTGACCGAGATCGCCGTGGTGGACGAGCTGGCCGGCGCCGGTGAGCTGATCAAGGGCAAGTGCGACCAGGTGCCGGTCGCGGTGGTCCGGGGCTACCTCGGCGTGGCCCGCGCCGACGACGGCGACGGTGCCCGGGCGCTGGTCCGGGACGCCGAGCTCGACCTCTTCTCGCTGGGCACTGCCGAGGCGAAGGCCGCCGGGCTGCGCGCGGCCGCCACATCAGCTCGTCGATCTGGCTGATGCTGTAGTTGCTCACCCCCACCGTGCGGGTCAGTCCCTCGTCCCGGGCGGCGAGCAGCTCTCGCCAGACCGGGAGGCTGTCGCCCGGCGAGGACGGCGGCCAGTGGATGAGCCACAGGTCGACGTGGTCGGTGTCGAGGGCGCGCAGGCTCGCCTCGATGGTCTCCCGCTCCCGGCCCACCCGGCCCGGCGGTAGCTTCGTGGTGACGAAGATGTCCTCCCGGCGCAGGTCGCTCTCCTTGATCGCCCGGCCGACCTCCGCCTCGTTGCCGTACATCGTCGCCGTGTCGATGTGGCGGTAGCCGGCGTCGAGGGCGGCGAGCACCGCCTGGTAGCCGGCCTCGCCGGTGGCCTGCCAGGTGCCGAAGCCGAGCAGCGGCATCCGGACGTCGCCGGCGAGCGGGACGGTGGGCTGTTCAGCGCTGGTCATGGCGGCTGTTCTACCCCTGATCACGGCCGGCATGCCGGCGACCCGCCGACAGCGGCCCGGCCGACCGGATCGGGACGGTTGTGCCGGGTCGGGTCCGGAACGGCACAATCGCCCACGCGGGGGCGGAGCGGGGATGAATCGCCCCGGTGGCGTGCTGCGAGCGGACCCCGGGTGCCGCAGAATGCGGGGATGGCGGACCGGCTGGAGGAGTACCGGCGGCGGAGGGACGCGAAGCGTACCCCCGAACCGGTGCCGGAACGCACCCCGGAGCCGGCGCGGGCGGGCCGCGCCAAGGCCCGGTTCGTCATCCAGCAGCACCACGCCCGCCGGCTGCACTGGGACCTGCGGCTGGAGCACGAGGGGGTGTTGGCCTCCTGGGCGGTGCCGCGCGGCCTGCCCCGCGAGCCCGGCCGCAACCACCTGGCCGTGCACACCGAGGACCACCCGATGGAGTACCTCACCTTCCACGGCGAGATCCCGGCCGGTGAGTACGGCGGCGGGAGGATGACCATCCACGACACCGGGACGTACCGGGTGGAGAAGTGGCGCGACGACGAGGTGATCGTGGTGCTCGACGGGAAGCGGACGAAGGGCCGCTACGCGCTCTTCGGCACCGGCGGTCGGGACTGGATGATCCGCCGGACCGATCCCCCGCCGCCGGGCTGGACGAGCATGCCGGAGCTGGTCCGCCCGATGTGCCCGACGAGGGCCCGGCGGCTGCCGAAGGACGAGGAGGCGTGGGGGTACGAGTTGCGCTGGGACGGGGTCCGGGCGATGGCGTACGTCTCCGGCGGCCGGCTGCGGCTGCTGTCGGAGACCGACGAGGAGATCACCGGGACGTACCCGTGGCTGCGGGAACTGGTTGAGGAGCTGGCGCCGACGGAGGCGGTGCTGGACGGCGTCCTGGTCCGCATCGACCCCGCCGGCCGGGTCCGACCGGCGACCGGCCGGCGCGGCACCTCGGACGGCCAGTTCCTGATCTTCGACCTGCTCTGGCTGGAGGGCGTGACCAGCACCGACGTGCCGTACGCGCAGCGCCGGGAGCTGCTCGACGGTCTGGCGTTCACCGGCCCGCACTGGCAGACTCCGCCGTGGTTCGCGGGTGTCGGCGCGGACGCTCTGCGGACCGCCCGTGAACAGGGGCTCCCGGGGGTGGTGGCCAAGCGGCTCGACTCCCCGTACGAGCCGGGTCGGCGCAGCCGACGCTGGCTGAGCATCGACACGAGCTGAGGAGCATCGTGCACCTGACGCACCTGGAGTGCCCGCGCTGCGGTGCGGAGCGCCCGGCGGACAAGTTGCAGAACCTCTGCGACTGCGGCTCCCCCCTGCTGGCCCGCTACGACCTGGCCGCGGTGGCCGCCTCGGTGGCCCCGGAACAGTTCGGGCTCCGCCCGGCGGATCTCTGGCGCTACCGGGAGCTGCTGCCGGTGGCCGACGCCCGGTTCGTCACCACGCTGGGCGAGGGCTGGACGCCGCTGCTGCGCGCGCCGGCGTACGGCGCGGAGATCGGCATCCCGGACCTGATCGTCAAGGACGAGGGGCTCACCCCGACCGGGTCGTTCAAGGCCCGCGGCGCGGCGGTGGGGGTGAGCCGGGCCCGGGAGCTGGGCGTCGAGCGGATCGCCATGCCCACCAACGGCAACGCCGGAGCGGCCTGGGCGACGTACGCGGCCCGCGCCGGGATCGGCGCGACCATCGCCATGCCGCTCGACGCGCCGACCATCTGCCGGCGCGAGTGCCTGGCCGCCGGGGCCGACCTGCGGCTGGTCGACGGCCTGATCAGCGACGCCGGCCGGTGGGTGGCGCGGCTGGTCGCCGAGTCGGGCGGGCGGATCTTCGACGCCGGCACCCTGCGCGAGCCGTACCGCCTGGAAGGCAAGAAGACCATGGGGTACGAGATCGTCGAGCAGCTCGGCTGGCAGGTGCCCGACGTGATCATCTATCCGACCGGCGGCGGGGTCGGGCTGATCGGCATCCACAAGGCGCTGCACGAGCTGCGCGAGCTGGGCTGGGTGGAGGACAAGCTGCCCCGGCTGGTGGCGGTGCAGTCCACCGGCTGCGCGCCGATCGTCCGGGCGTTCGCCGCCGGGGAGCCGCGGGCCACCCCGTGGGCGGACGCGCACACCGTGGCCTTCGGCATCACCGTGCCGTCGCCGCTGGGCGACGAGCTGATCCTGGACGCGCTGCGGGAGAGCAGCGGCACGGCGATCGCCGTGGACGACGCGGAGATCCTGGCCGACCTGCGGGACTTCGCCGCCCGGGAGGGGCTGCTGCTCTGCCCGGAGGGGGCGGCCTGCCTGTCGGCGGCCCGGCACCTGCGGGCCGGGGGCTGGATCCGGGCCGGCGAGCGGGTGGTGGTGCTGAACACCGGCGCGGGGCTGAAGTATCCGGAGACGGTGGACGTGTCGGGCGTACCGGTGGTGTGACGTCACTCAGTCGGTGGTCGGCTCGGTGATTCGCCAGGCCGCGTTGATCAGGCCGATGTGCGACAGCGCCTGCGGCGTGTTGCCGAGCTGGGCGCCGCTGCGCAGGTCGATCTGCTCGGCGAACAGGCCCAGGTCGTTGGCGTGGCCGAGGACCTGCTCGAACAACCGCCGGGCCCGGTCCGTCTCCCCGGCCAGCACCAGGCATTCCACCAGCCAGAACGAACAGAGCACGAACCCCGCCGGGTCGCTGTTCCAGCGCCGCACCAGCCCGTCGTCGGTGCCCAGCTCGCGCGCCACCTCCTCGATGGTGGACCGCATCCGCGGGTCGGTGGCGGGCAGGAAGCCCACGATCGGCAGGAACAACGCGGAGGCGCCCAGCTCCGCCGAACCGAAGGCACTGGTGTATGCGCCGATCCGGTCGTGCCACCCCTCGCGCAGCACGGTCGCCCGGATCTCGTCCCGGATGGCCGCCCAGCGGCGCGGGTCGGCCCGGTCGCCGAGCCGGGGCGCCAGCGCCACCGCGCGGTCCAGCGCCACCCAGCAGAGCACCTTGGACGACAGGTAGTGCCGCTCGACGTCCCGGATCTCCCACATCCCCCGGTCGGGCAGGTGCCAGGTCGCGGCGACCTGCTCGGCCAGCCCGACGACCATCTCCCGCAGCTCCTCCTCGAACGTGTCGCCCAGGTAGTCGTGGAACCGCCAGACCGCCGCGAGCACCTCGCCGGGCACGTCGAGCTGCCGTTGCAGCCAGGCGTCGTTGCCCATCCGCACCGGCAGGCTGCCGGCGTACCCGGCCAGGTGCGGGCACTCGTGCTCGGAGATGTCCCGCTCCCCCTCCAGGCCGAACATCACCGGCACGGGCTGGTCCCCGACCTGCCCGATCGAGCGGGCCGCCCAGGCGAACAGCCGGGACACCTCGTGCGGGCAGGCCGCCACCCAGAAGGCGCGCAGGGTCATGGAGAAATCGCGCAGCCAGGAGTAGCGGTAGTCGTAGTTGCGATCACCGCCGGTCAGCTCCGGCAGCGACGTGGTCAGCGCCGCTGCCACCGCGCCGCTGCGGGCGTACGTCAGGCCGGTCAGCACCACCACACTGTTCCGCACCTGCGGGGCGTACTCGCCGTCGTACCGGTGGACCTCCCGGTACCCCTCCCAGGCCTGAACGGTGTCGGCCAGCGCGACGACCGGGTCCAGCCGGGCCGGCGGTGCCCCGTACAGCGCGCCGTACGCCAGGTCGAAGCCGACGGTCTGGCCGGCGGCGACCTCGAAGGTGTGGGACACGCGGTCGCGGTCGGGGCGGAGCACCTGGCCGGTGCCGCGCAGGGTGAGCGTGACCGGTCCGGCGACGGCCAGCACCCCGCCCTCCGGCTGCTCCTGCAGGTACGGGGTGAGCAGGCCGTACTCGGGGCGCGGCGCGAAGTCCAGGTGCATGCGGACTCGCCCGGAGAGGCCCTCGACCACCCGGACCAGGACCGCCGGCGAGTTCATTCCCAGCTGGTGGCCGCGGGCGCCCAGTTCGGCGGCGAGCGCGTCGATGATCGCCACGCTCCCCTCCGGGGTGTGGTGGACCGTCCGCAGCACCAGCGTGTCCGGCCGGTACGCCCGCTCCACCCGGCTCGCGGCCAGCGGCGCGATCCGCCAGTGCCCGCCGGCCGGGTCGAGGACCCGGCAGAAGACCGACGCCGAGTCGAACCGGTCGGGGCACCACCAGTCGACCGACCCGTCCCGGCCGACCAGGGCACCAGAGCGGCAGTCGGAGAGGAATCCGTAGTCGGAGATCGCCGGCTGATGCACCCGCCCCGGGTACCCGGACCCGTCGCTTTCAGACCACGCCGCTCAGGCGGTCGGCGGCTCGTCCTGGCCGGCCGCCTCCGCCGCGTCGGCCTCCTCCTTGGTCCGGTGCACGGCGCCGTCGGCGTGCTCGGGCGGACCGTAGACGGTGTAGAGGACCAGCGGGTTGGGGCCGGTGTTGACGAAGTTGTGCTTCGTGCCGGCCGGTACGACCACCAGGTCGCCCGAGACGACCTCCTTCTTCTCGCCGGCCACCCGGGCCTCGCCGGTGCCGCTGACGAAGGTCAGGATCTGGTCGATGTCCTCGTGGACCTCCTCGCCGATCTCCCCGCCCGGCGGGATCGTCATGATCACCAACTGGGTGTGCTCCCCGGTCCAGAGCACCCGGCGGAAGTCCGGGCTCTTCTCGGCGACGGTCGCGATCGTGAAATGCTCCATGGCGCCGACATACCCGGTCGGGCCCGCGGTCACGCCGGGACGCGCAGATGGTGGAATTCCCCACTGCTCCGTGGTTTGCATCCCCTCAGGACGGGCATCTGGAGCACCAAGACCGGTGCACGGACCGACCGGTCGAGCCAGGTCCCCGCTGTCGTACCGCCGTACGGCTGCGGTGGTGGGAGACGGCCAGAGCGCGGCGACGTTACGACCGAGGTCGAGCGGCGCCGTGCGCTCGTCTGTGCGGCTCGGAATGCCGGTCCGGCCGGTCGGAGGTCAGCCGTGGGCGGCAGCCACCGGTTTCCCCCCGACGCAGCGCACCTTCAGCTCGTGCTCGCCCTCGGTACCGACGAACTTGACCTCGACGTGCTCGTCCGGCCCCCGGTCGACGTCCTTCACGCCGTAGCCCTGCGCCGGCGACCAGGAGACCAGGCGGGCCCCCGCCGGCCCGCACTCCACCACCGCAGTGCCACCCGGAGTGGCGAAACCCCGCCGGGCCCCGGCCCTGGCCGGAGTACGGCTCGGCGTCGGCGCGGCACTGGGTGTCGGGCTCCCGGTCGGGTCGCGGTCGGCACGACGGGTGCCGGCGCCGGGGACGCGAGCGCGCGCTCGATCTCATGCTGGGCGCGTACGCCGCCCGGGGTCCCGGCGATACCCTCCCCGACCAGCTGGATCGCGCCCAGCCCGACGAGCGTGGCGGCGACGGTGGTGGCCAGCCACCCGACGGCGGCGAGGATCGGACGACGGCCCATGCAGCGAGTGTCCCCGACGGAAGGTTGAGCCGGGCGCCGGGGAACGCTAAGGGCGGGTTAAGGGGTACCGGCCCGGACGCCCACAGGGTCTAACCTGCCAGCTGTGGCCCGGCTGCTGCTCATCGAGGACGACCTGACCATCCGTACCCCGTTGATCCGGGCGCTGCGGGAGCGCGGCCACGCGGTGGCCGCGGCCTCGACCGCGATGACCGGGCTGCGCGACGCCCTCGACGACCGGCCCGACCTCGTCGTGCTCGACCTGGGACTGCCCGATCTGGACGGTCGGGAGCTGCTGCGGATGTTGCGTGCGGTCAGCTCGGTGCCGGTCATCGTGGCCACCGCCCGCGACGACGAGACCGAGATCGTCCGGATGCTCGACGCCGGGGCCGACGACTACCTGGTGAAACCGTTCACCGCGGCGCAGCTGGACGCCCGGGCCCGGGCCGTGCTGCGCCGGTCGACCGACGACGCCGGGGGCGGGGACCCGACGCTGGTGGTCGGCGGGCTGCGGATCGACCCGCGCTCCCGGCAGGTGAGCCTGGACGCGGTCCCGGTCGAGCTGACCCCGCGCGAGTTCGACCTGCTGCACCACCTCGCCAGCCGGCCAGGGCAGGTGGTCACCAAGCGGGAGCTGCTCACCGAGGTCTGGCGGATCCCGTACGGCGGGGCCGACAAGACCGTCGACGTGCACCTGTCCTGGCTGCGCCGCAAGCTGGGCGAGAGCGCTCAGGAGCCGCGCTACCTGCACACCGTCCGCGGGGTCGGGGTGCGGCTGGAGGCCCCCGGGGGCGACCGATGAGGAGCCGGCTGGCGCTGCTCGCGGGTGCCGTCAGCGTGCTCGTCCTGACCGCGTTCCTCGTGCCGCTGGCGCTGCTGGTCCGCACCGTCGCCGCGGACCGGGCGACCGTCCGGGCCACCGCCGACGCGCAGAGCCTGGTGCCGGTGGTCGGCACGGCCGACCCGGACACCATCCGGCTCACCGTCGAGCAGCTCACCGCCGACTCGGGGCGGCCGGTCAGCGTGTTCCTGCCCGACGGCACCGTGGTCGGCGCGCCGGTGCCGCGTACGCCCGCGGTGGCCCTCGCCGCCCGGGGCCAGAGCCTGACCGCGGAGTCGGACGGCGGCCGGGAGGTGGTCATCGCGGTCCAGGGCCGGCCGGACGGCACGGGGGTGATCCGCACCGTGGTTCCCCGGTCGGAACTCACCGCCGGGGTGACCCGGGCCTGGCTGGTGCTGGCACTGCTCGGCGTGCTGCTGGTGCTCGTCGGCCTGGTCGTCGCCGACCGGCTGGCCCGCACGCTGGTCCGCCCGATCACCGAGCTGTCCCGGGTTTCCCACCGGCTCGCCAACGCCGAACTCGACGCCCGGGTCGCCCCGGCCGGACCGGCCGAGCTGCGGGGGGTCGCCGGCGCGCTCAACCACCTGGCCGAACGGATCCAGGTGCTGCTGCGCGAGGAGCGCGAGCAGGTGGCGGATCTGTCGCACCGGCTCCGCACCCCGTTGACCGCGCTGCGGTTGGAGGCCGAATCGCTGCGCGACCCGGCCGACAGGGCCCGGCTGACCTCGGCGGTGGACGGCCTCGAGCGGACGGTCACCGGCCTCATCCGGCAGGCGCGCTGGCGCAGCTCGTACCCGGACGGCACGGCCCGTTGTGATGCCGCGGAGGTGGTCGGCGAGCGCGTGGCGTTCTGGTCGGTGCTCGCCGAGGACACCGGCCGCAGCGTCACCCTCGACCTCGCCGTCGGTCCGTTGCCGGTGGCGGTGGCCATCGACGAGCTGGCCGCGGCGGTGGACGCGTTGCTGGGCAACGTCTTCGCGCACACGCCGGACGGAACGCCGTTCACCGTAGGGCTCGGCCGGGACGCGGATCAGGTGGTGCTGACCGTTGCCGACTCCGGGCCGGGGATGCCCTCCGGAGCGGTGCGGCGGGGCGCCAGCCGAGCCGGGTCGACCGGGCTCGGGCTGGACATCGCCGACCGAGCCGCCCGGACCAGTGGCGGCCGGCTGGAGCTGCACACCGGGCCCGAGGGTGGCGCGCTGTTGCTGCTCCGGCTCGGGCCGCCGCGGCCTTAACCGGGGCTTAGCCTCCGGGCAGCGCGCCGCTATCCACTCCCGACCGATCCTCGACAGGACAACCGAGGAAAGGTGGCGATGATGCGACGAACTTCCCTGGTCCTGGCCGCGGCCGGCGGTGCCGCCGTGCTGGCGGTCACGGGTGCCGCGCTCGGCGTGACCACTGCCGAGCGGGAGGCCCCCGGTGCCGCGCTGGCCGCCGCGACGGTCGGCCCGACGACCGACGACAACCCCGCTCCGGACGACGACTCGACGGGCCGGGCGACGCCGACCAGCACCGCGTCCGCCGGGGCGGCCGACGGGACGGTGAGCCGGGAGCAGGCCGGGCAGATCGCGCTGGCCCGGGCCGGCGGCGGCCGGATCGTGGAGATCGAGGCCGAGCGCGAGCATGCCCGTCCGGTGTGGAGCGTCAAGATTGGCAAGGGCGGCATCCTGCTCGAGGTCAAAGTCGACCGGGCCAACGGCGCCGTGGTCGAAATCGAGCGGAAGCGGGCGGACGACCACAGCGGCGACGGCACCCGCACTCGGACCGACGACCGCACCGACGACCACGGCGGCGACCGCGCCGGCAGCGACGACTGAGCGAGCACCTCCCGCCTTCCGGGGTCCGACAGACCAGGTCTGTCCGGACCCCGAAGCGCGGTCCTGGCGCGATCCGGTGTGCGGGTCCGCAAGGTCGACAGGGAATTCCTTGTCGACAGGCGCGCGGAACCGCTTACCGGCTCCTGAAGCCGGAAAACCTTTGATACGCGCCGATGTCTCGCTACGCTGAAGTATGGTGCCCGCCCACGGGGGTCGGGCGGCGGAACCGGTCTACCGCCCCATTCTGGCCGGTCGGCGGGGTGAGCTGGAGGCACTGGCCCATCTCGACGACGCCGCCGCTCCGCTGCTCACTCCGGTCCTCGACGTCTGCGTGGTCGATCCGAGCACCGTGGACCTCCTCGGCCGGCTGCCGTCCGGGCTGCTCCCGTCCGTCGACGTCTCCGCCCTGCCGGACGCTCCGGAGAGCGAGTTGGCCCGCTGGGGCGTACCCCTGGTGCCGGTGGTCGGGCTCGCGGAGAGCGACCGACGGCTGGTGGCGCACGGCGTGGCCGCGCGGGCGTACGCCGGGCGGGCGGTGGTCCGGCTGCGGACCGGGCAGGACCGGGCGGGCCCGGACGCGACGACGACGGCGGTGGAGCGGGTCTGGCGGCTCGCCCGGCTGGTCCCGGAGCAGTGCGACCTGCTCGTTGACGCGGGCGACGTCTGCTGCCCGGCGGACGTGCGGTTGGCGGAGCCCCGGATCCGCCGGCTGCTGGACTGGGCCCGGCGGCACGCCTGGCGCTCGGTGACCGTGGCGGCCGGCGGGATGCCGCCGACCCTGGCCCGCCTCCCCACCGACGAGCCGGTACGCCTCGACCGCTTCGACTGGCAGCTCTGGCAGCGGCTGGCCGACCTGGGCGTGGGGTACGGCGACTACGCGGTCGGCTCCGCGGCGCCCGGGGCGGACGCTCCCGGCGACCGGCTGCCGACACTGCGCTACACGGCCGACGGGGCCTGGTGGGTCTACCGCTGGTCCCGGCGGGGCGGTCGCGGCGACGACCGCTTCGCCGACCTGTGCCGGACGCTGGTGGCGGCCCCGCACTGGCCGACGGCCGGAGCGGCCTTCTCGTGGGGCGACCACGAGATCCTGCGCCGGGCCCGGCGTGGGGCGGGCGCCGGCTCGGCGAGCAACTGGGCGGCGTGGAGCACGTCGCATCATCTGGCGTACGTGCTGGGCACGCTGCTTCGGCCGGACCGGGGTCAGCGGCCGGGGCACTGGGGCGCCGGCCAGGACGCCCCCGAGCGGGGACGGTCCGGCGGCCGCACCGGGGCGGGGAGACCCGCCGCGCGGGCTGAGCCGCGCCGCTCACTCCTTCTCGGTGAAGCCGAACTGCACGATCCCCTCGTCGTCCACGGTCGCGTCGACGGAGGTGTCGTTGAGCAGCTCGGCGGCGTCGGTGTCAAGGAAGATCCGGGCGCCCTGGTTGGCGATCACCTGGTCGCCCTGCGCCGGCTGCGGCACCAGCTCGATGGAGAGCGAGCCGGCGTCGGTGTCGGCCGCGATGCGCAGCCCGCCGTCCTCGCCGACGCCCTGCTGGACGGCGAGGTCGTGGATCACCAGGACGGCGTTGTCGGTCATGGTCAGCATGGCGGAACTCCTCGTGGCTGTCTGGGATCTCGGCGGATCGGCGCGGCCGCGCGGGCCGGGCCCGGACCCAGGAAGGCGAATCGGTCTTCGCCGTGCAAATCGGGGCAGGCTGAAACGCCCCTCATGGCCTACGGTGCCCCTGGCCGGGCATCCGTCAAATAGAGCGCGGTCAGTCGACACCGTGCCGGCCGGCACCGGGTGTGGTCCGGCTCGGAGCGGGTAACCGGCGCGGTGAGCAGGGTTTCCGTCCCGGACCGCCGCCACGACCGCGCCGCCCAGCCGGCCTGATCGGAAATAACTTTCGCCGCAGAGGGTTTCCCGGAAGAAACCTCCATGGCAGCATCGACGCATGCATCGTCGTCTCTTTCCCCGGACGCTCGCGGTGCTGGCGCTGATCGCCACCGCGGCCACCGCCGGCGCCCCCACCGCCACGGCCGAGGCGCCCACCCCCGCCCAGACCCGGCTCAACGCCACCATCGACGCCGTGCTGGCCGACTCCCGCCTCGCCGGGGCGCAGGCCGGGGTGGTCGTCCTGGACACCACCACCGGCCAGACCCTCTACCAGCGCAACGGCGACCACCGGCTGGTGCCGGCCTCCAACACCAAGCTGCTCACCTCGACCGCGGCACTGGAACTGCTCGGCCCGGGGCACCGGTTCACCACCGACGTCGCCGGCACCGGCGTGCGCCGGGCGGCCTGCTCGCCGGCAACCTGTACCTGCGCGGCGGCGGCGACCCGACCATGCTGGCCGAGGACTACGACGCGCTGGCCGCCCAGGTCGCGGCCCAGGGCGTCCGGGTGGTGAGCGGGAACCTGGTCGCCGACGACACCCGGTACGACCGCACCCGGCTGGGTCCCGACTGGACCTGGGACGACGAGTCCTACTACTACGCCGCGCAGGTCTCGGCGCTGACCGTGGCGCCGGACACCGACTACGACGCCGGCACGGTGATCGTGCACGCCACGCCGTCGGCCGACACGGGCGCGCCGCCGGTGGTGACGATGACCCCACCCAACGGCTACCTACGGATCGACAACCGGGCCGAGACGGTCGCCGACGGGGAGACGACGATCTCGTTCGAACGCGAGCACGGCAGCAACACCATCGTGGTGACCGGACAGATCGCGGTCGGCGAGGAGCCGGAGAGCGACTGGATGACGGTCTGGGAGCCGACCGGCTACGCCGCCGACATCTTCCGAGCCGCGCTGCTCCGGAACGGCGTCCGGGTGCTCGGCCGGACCGTGCTCGGGCAGGCCACCCCGGAGGACGCGAAGCCGGTCGCGCGGCACGACTCGATGCCGCTGGCCGACCTGATGGTGCCGTTCCTCAAGCTCTCCAACAACGGCCACGCCGAGGTGCTGACCAAGGAGCTCGGCCGGGTCCTGTCCGGCTCGGGCACCTGGTCGGCCGGCCTCGCCGCGATCAGCGAGTACGTCGGCGACAGCGGTGTGAACACCGGGACGCTGCGCCAGCGGGACGGCTCCGGCCTCTCCCGGCGCAACCTGATCCCGCCGGCGGAGTTCGTCGCGCTGCTCGCCGCGGTCCGTGCCGAGCCCTGGTTCGACGACTGGTACGCCGCCCTCCCGATCGCCGGCAACGCCGAACGCTTCGTCGGTGGGACGCTGCGCACCCGGATGCGCGGGACGGCCGCCGCGAACAACGTGCACGCCAAGACCGGCAGCCTGACCGGCGCGTCCAGCCTCTCCGGCTACGTCACCGACGCCGACGGCCATCTGCTGGCCTTCTCGATCGTGCTCAACAACTACCTGACCTCCTCGGTGAAGGGGCTGGAGGACCAGATCGCGATCGCGCTCGCCGCGTACACCGAGAAGGGGACGACCACGGCGCGGCTGGTGGTGCCGACGGCGCCGGAGGCACCGCGGGTGCCGGACGGCCTGGAGTGCTCCTGGGTGAAGCCGATCGCCTGCTGAGCCGCGGCGGGTCCCGTCCCGGAGGGCGGGAGGGGGCCCGCGGCGACGGGTCAGGCGCCGGGCCGGTGCGGGTGCGGCTGCGCGGTCGGATCGCCGCGCTCGATCAGCGCGTCGATCTCGGCGGCCGGCAGCCCGCGCAGCGTGAGCACCTGCCGGCCCCAGCGGTGCAGCCGGCACGGGTGCGGGCTGGCGTCGTTGCGGCAGACCGTCCCGCCGGACCAGCGCCGCGGCGCGTGCACCACCACCGCGCGCACCGCGAACTGGGCGTCCTCGCCGGTCGCGTACGGCGGCAGCGGGATCTCCCGCAGCCCCTCGCCGGACGGGTCACCCGCCCCGGACGGGACGGCGGAACGGACGCGGGCGGCGCTGCTCATCGGTGGGGCCTCCACAGAGGATGGTCGAACCGGGACACCCGGACGCTACGACGCCACCCTGGCCGCGCGACGGACAATCTGTCCCGGGCTCAGCCGAACCCGGGAGGTGCGGACCAGGTCAGATCCGTTCGAGCACCACCACCGGGATCTCCCGGTCGGTCTTGGTCTGGTACTCGTCGTACGCCGGCCAGGTCTCCGTCATGGTCCGCCACATCCGGGGCTTCTCCTCTCCGGTGGCGGACCGCGCCCGGGCGGTGAACTTCTCCGCGCCGACCTGCACCTGGACCTCCGGCTCGGCGAGCAGGTTGAGATACCAGGCGGGGTGCTCGGGCGCGCCGCCCTGGGAGCCGACCACCAGGTAGGCGTCGCCGTCCCGGCCGTAGATCAGCGCGGTGCGCCGCAGCTTGCCGCTGCGCCGGCCCCGGGTGGTCAGCAGCAGGGTCCAGACGCCGGGACGCCACTCGTGGCCCTCCGCGCCGTCGGTCTCGACGTACCGGCGGATGTGGTCGGCGACCCATCCCTCCGGGCTGTCCAGCACCTGCTCGCTCGCCGTCATGGGTCCCTCCCGGATCGTCGGCCCGCCGTCGCGCCCACGCTACTCCCGGCCCGCCGGCGGCACCCGGCGAACCGGGGTCAGCGCAGCGCGACGGCCTGTACGCCCACGTTGCCGCAGTCCCCGAAGGACTCCTCCACCGTCCAGTTCACCAGCAGCTTCGCCCCCCGGGGCGCCTGGAACCGGATGGTGAACTCGGCGGTGTGCTGGGTGTGCGGGTCCTCCATCCGCAGGGTGCTGGTCGGCCCGCCGGTGGAGAGCCGCAGGTCCAGGCGGCCGCGGGCCATCCAGAGGCCGGCGTAGAGCCGTACCGTGCGCGGCTCCCCGTCGGCGGTCACGGCGAGCGTGAAGCCGTTGCCCCGGCCGCAGGTGTAGAGCCCGGACGTGGTGCCGCCGGCAGACCCGACGGGGGCGCCGTCCCGCCAGGCGTACGCCTCGGGGTTGTTGCTGTAGCTCTCCCGCCGGCCACGCCCGCCCTCGTCGCGGATCGCCCCGGAGCCGTTGCGCTTGCGCACGGCCTGGTCCGCGCCGAGGAGTCCCCAGTGGACCCAGTCGACCGGACCGGCCGCGGTGAGGTCGACGCGCGCCGGCACGTCGGCCTGGGTGACGGTGAGGACGGGCACCACGGCCGGCCGGGACGGCGACGGGGACGCCGAGGGGGACGGGGGCCGCTGCCGGGGCCGCAGCCCGGGCGAGGCGGCGTCGGCGTCCACCCCGGGGCGCAGCGG
>NZ_JAEVHJ010000083.1:0-23173 GCF_016802855.1 Micromonospora sp. ATA51
GTCCCGACGCCACGGGGGCGCCGGGCCGGGCGGCCCGGCTGGCCTGGGCGGTCGCCACCGTCGCCCTGGTCGGGGTCGGCACGGTACGCGCCGCCGGCTGGCTCTTCGCACTCTGCCTGCTGGCCGCGTTCGGCACCGCCTCGCTCGCCGTGGCGGGCGGGCGTACGCCGCTGGGCCTGCTGACCGCCGGGATACTGCCGCCGGTCGCCACCCTGCGGGCACTGCCCTGGGCGGCCCGGGGGCTGCCCCGGGCGCGGCCGGGCGGCCCGGGCGTCGGGCGGAGCCTGGCCAGCATCGGGATCACCGTCGCGCTGCTCCTGCTGTTCGGGCTGCTCTTCTCCTCGGCCGACGCGGTCTTCGCCGACCTGGTGGCCGAGGCGCTGCCGGACGTCTCGACCCCGGGGGTGTTCGGCTGGGTGTTCCGCCTGCTGCTGGTGGGCGCGGTGCTCCTCGGTGGGGCGTACCTGCTGGCCGCGCCGCCCGACCTGGAGCTGCGGGTCGGGCCGGCCCGGGCGGTCCGCCAGTTGGAGTGGGTGCTGCCGCTGGCCCTGCTCGACGCGCTCTTCGCCGCGTTCGTCCTGGTGCAGCTCGCCGTGCTGTTCGGCGGTTCCGGCCACGTGCTGCGCACGGCCGGGCTGACCTACGCCGAGTACGCCCGGGGCGGCTTCTGGCAACTGCTCGCGGTCTCCGCGCTGACCCTCCTGGTGATCGCCGGCGCGATGCGCTGGGCACCCCGGCGGACCCGGGCGGACCGGGTGCTGATCCGGGTGCTGGTCGGCGGGCTGACCGCGCTGAGCCTGGTGGTTGTCGCGTCGGCGCTCTACCGGATGCGGGTCTACACCGACGCGTACGGGGCGACCCGGCTACGCCTGGTGGTGGCGACGGCGGAGCTCTGGCTCGGGCTGCTCTTCGTGCTGGTCGGGGTGGCCACGGTCCGGCTCCGGAGCGGGTGGCTGCCCCGGCTGGCGCTGGGCGCGGCCGTGGTCGCCCTGCTCGGGCTCGCGGTGGTCAACCCGGATCGGCTGATCGCGAACTGGAACGTCGACCGGTGGCAGCGCATCGACCGGCTGGACGTGGACTACCTGTCCGGGCTCTCGGCGGACGCCGTACCGGCGCTGGACCGGCTGCCCGAGCCGATGCGCTCCTGCGCGTTGCGGGAGATCGCCGCCCAACTCCCCGAGGACGGGTGGCGGGCCGCGAACGTGGGCCGGGCGCAGGCCCGGGCGGTGCTCGGCCCGGATCCGGCCGAGGCCGGCGCGACGGCGTGCCCTTGACATTCCCGCTGAGCAGGCAAGACTCCGGGGATGACCGGTCCGGGGGAGCACGACGGCCCGGGGCGGCCCGCCGCGGCCGTCCCGGTGCCGGCCCCGCGCGTCGCCGAGCCGCCCCGGCGGACCCGGATCGTGCTGGCCGAGGTGTCCCGCCGGGACGACCGGTCCGGGCGGACCCGCGCCGAGCTTGCGGAGCAGACCCGGGTCGGCGAGGCGCTGGTCCGGGGCCTGGTCCGGGCCCAGCTCGCGCTGGCGGTGCGGCTGAGCCTGGTGGTGCTGATCGCCCTCGGCGGGCTGCCCTGGCTCTTCGCCATCGCGCCCTCGGTCGGCCGGGTCACGGTGCTCGGCGTCAACCTGCCGTGGCTGCTGCTCGGGGTGGCCTCGTTCCCGTTCCTGATCGGCGTCGGCTGGGCGTACGTGCGGCTGGCCGAGCGGAACGAGCAGGACTTCACCGACCTGGTCCAGCGGCCGGAGCGCTGAGGTGGGCAACGGCTTCGTCGTCCCGGCGATCGTGGCGGTCACCCTGGTCACCGTCGGGATCGGCTTCTACGGGCTGCGGCTGGCCCGGACCACCTCCGACTTCCTGGTCGCCTCCCGGGCGATCAGCCCGACCTGGAACGCCGCCGCGATCGGCGGGGAGTACCTGTCGGCGGCGAGCTTCCTGGGCGTGGCCGGGCTGATCCTGAAGTACGGCGTGGACGTGCTCTGGTATCCGGTCGGCTTCGCCGCCGGCTACCTGGCGCTGCTGCTCTTCGTGGCGGCCCCGCTGCGCCGTTCCGGGGCGTTCACCCTGCCCGACTTCTGCGAGGTGCGGCTCGGGTCCCGCCGGCTGCGGAAACTGGCCACCGTCTTCGTGATCTTCATCGGCTGGCTCTACCTGGTGCCGCAGTTGCAGGGCGCCGGGCTGACCCTGGCCACGGTGGCCGGCTCGCCCTACCCGGTGGGGGCGCTGCTGGTCGCGGTGGTGGTCACCGCGAACGTGGCGCTCGGCGGGATGCGGGCGATCACCTTCGTCCAGGCGTTCCAGTACTGGCTGAAGTTGACCGCGCTGGCCGTACCGGCGATCTTCCTGGCGTTGCAGTGGCAGGCCGACGCCCGCCCGGCGGTGGCCCCGCCCGACGGGCCGGCGTTCCGGACCGCGACCACCGTCGTGGTCGAGCACCGCGCGACCCTCACCCTCGCCGACGGCGACATCCGGGAGGTACGCCCCGGCGACCGGCTGGCCTTCGCGGCCGGCGACCCGGTGCCGGAGGTCTCCGGCACGGCCACCGATGCGGCGGACTGGCTGCTGCCGGACACCGCCGGGGACGACGACCGGGGGCTGTTCGCGACGTACTCGCTGATCCTGGCCACCTTCCTCGGCACCATGGGCCTGCCGCACGTGCTGGTGCGCTTCTACACCAACCCGGACGGCGCGGCGGCCCGCCGCACCACGCTGGTGGTGCTCGCCCTGGTCGGCGTCTTCTACCTGCTGCCCACGATCTACGGCGTGCTAGGCCGGATCTACACGCCGCAGCTGCTGGTGACCGGCCAGACCGACGCGGTGGTGGTGCTGCTGCCCGGGGCGGCGCTCGGCGACGGCCTGACCGGGCGGCTGCTCGCCGCGCTGGTCGCCGCCGGGGCGTTCGCCGCCTTCCTCTCCACCTCGTCCGGGCTGCTCACCAGCGTCGTCGGGGTGATCTCCACGGACGTGCTCGGGCGCGGTTCGGTACGCGGCTTCCGGCTGGCCACGGTGATCGCCGGCGGAGTGCCGGCGGTGCTCGCGCTGAACGTCTCCGGGCTGGACGTCTCCCAGGTGGTCGGGTTGGCCTTCGCGGTGGCCGCGTCCAGCTTCTGCCCGCTGCTGGTGCTGGGCATCTGGTGGCGGGGGCTGACCGACCTCGGCGCGGCGGCCGGGGTGCTGGTGGGCGGCGGCGCGGCGATCGGGGCGGTGCTGGTCACCGTCCTCGGCCCACCGCTGAGCGGCTGGCCAGCCACGCTGACCACCCAGCCGGCGGCGTGGACCGTGCCGCTGGCCTTCACGGTGATGGTGGCGGTGTCGCTGGCCACCCGGCGCCGGCTCCCCGCCGACGTCGGCGCCACCATGCTGCGCCTGCACGCCCCCGAAGCGCTGCGCCTCTGAGCCGGGGCGCCTCCGAGCCGGGGCGCCTCCGATCGGGCAGGGCCCACACCTCACCCGACGGCGCCGACCTCGGGCGTCAGGTCGTCGTGATCCTCCCGGATCTCGTCGGGCGCCGGGGGGCGGTGACACCCGACGAGATCCGGTTCCCGTCAGGGCGCCTGGATCAGGCCGACCACGTTGCCGTCCGCGTCGCGTACGGAGGCGACCAGCTTGCCGCCGCCGACGTCCTTGACCGTCTGCACCTTCTCCGCCCCGGCATCGAGGAGCTCCTTCAGGCTCCCCTCGATGTCGTCCACGTGCCAGTACGCCACCGGCCCGGTCATCCCCTGGCCGTAGCCGTTCGGGTCCAGGCCGACGTCCTGCCCGCCCAGGGCGTACCCGACGTAGTACGGCTGGTCCACAACCGGCTCGACGCCCAGCAGCCGGCCGTACAGCGCCTTCGCCCGCTCCAGATCGCGGACCGGGTAGATGATCGTCTTCATGCCTGACGTCACGCGTCGCTCCTCCACTCGCGGTATCACCTCGGACCACTCCGGTCCGTCACACTGCTGACCGACGGCGGGGAGGAAAGGTAACGGCGGACGAGCAGAACTGGCTCACGGAGCGGTTCGAGGAACACACCCGGGCCGCCATCGATCTCCTGCCCGGGTAGGAGATCGAGGTCGTCCCGTGGCGGGAGAGATCACTGGCGGCGGCGGACTAACGTCGGGACATGACCCAAGAGCACCCCGCGCTCGCGTTGCGCGGCCTGGCCAAGCGGTTCGACACGAAGGTCGCGGTCGCCGGGGTCGACCTGGACGTCCCGGCCGGCTCCTTCTACGGGCTGCTCGGCCCGAACGGCGCGGGCAAGACGACGACCCTCTCCATGGCCGTCGGCCTGCTGCGGCCCGACGCCGGCCAGGCCCGGGTGCTCGGGTACGACGTCTGGGCCGACCCGGTCCGGGCCAAGGGCCTGCTCGGCGTGATGCCGGACGGCGTACGGCTGTTCGACCGGCTCAGCGGGGCGGAGCTGCTGGCGTACCACGGTCTGCTGCGCGGCATGGACTCGGCGGTGGTCGAGCAGCGGGCGGCGGAGCTGCTCGACGTGCTGGCGCTCACCGACGCCGGCCGGACCCTGGTGGTGGACTACTCGGCCGGCATGAAGAAGAAGGTCGGCCTGGCCTGCGCCCTGCTGCACGGCCCCCGGCTGCTGGTGCTGGACGAGCCGTTCGAGGCGGTCGACCCGGTGTCGGCCGCGCTGATCCGCGACATCCTGCACCGGTACGTCACCGGCGGCGGCACGGTGGTCTTCTCCAGCCACGTGATGGAGGTCGTCGAGCGGCTCTGCTCGCACGTGGCGATCCTCGCCGACGGGACCATCAAGCGGGTCGGCACGCTCGGCCAGGTGCGCGGGGACCGGTCCCTGGAGGAGGTCTTCGTCGAGGTGGTCGGCGGGCGGACCGCGACGGGCGAGGAGCTGTCGTGGCTGTCCCGGTGACCGGGCCGTCCGCGCCAGCCGCGCCGGCCGCGCCGGCCGGGCCGGCCCGGCGGGTCGCCGCCCCGCACTTCGTCCGGCTCAAGCTGCGGGTGCTCGGCAACAACTTCCGCGGCCAGGGCTGGCGGATCGCCCTCTTCGTGGTCGGCGTGCTGGTCGGTCTCTGGTTCGCCACCGGCGGCTTCTTCGCGCTGGCGGCACCCGGCCTGGCCGGCGAGCCCCGGTACGCGCTGCTGACCGCCGCCTTCGGCGGGGGCCTGCTGGTGCTCGGCTGGCTGCTGCTGCCGCTGGTCTTCTTCGGCGTGGACGAGACGCTCGACCCGGCCCGGTTCGCGCTGCTGCCGCTGACCCGCCGCACCCTGGTCACCGGCCTGTTCGCGGCCGCCCTGGTCAGCGTGCCGGTGCTGACCACGCTGGTGGCGGTGTCCGGGCTGGTGGTCACCGCCGGCGCGTTGGGCGGCTGGTCGGCCGGCCTGGTCGCGGTCGCCGGGGTGGCCGCCGGGCTGCTGCTCTGCGTGGCGGCGGCCCGCGCGGTGACCAGCGCCTTCGCCACCATGCTCCGGTCCCGCCGGGTACGTGACCTGGCCGCCGTGCTGCTGGCGGTGGTCGCCGCCCTGCTCGGGCCGCTGCAGATCGCGGTGCTGGCGGCGGTCCGCCAGGCCGACTGGTACCGGCTGACCGGGGTGGCCCGGGTGATCGGCTGGACCCCGTTCGGGGCGCCGTGGACCGCCGGCATCGACGTGGCCGAGGGGCGGGTGTGGGCCGGCCCGGTGAAGCTGCTGATCACCGTGCTGACCATCGGGGCGCTGCTGCTGTGGTGGTCGCGGTCGCTGGAGTCGGCGATGGTCGGCGCGGCCAGCGCCGGTCCCGCCCGGGACGACGGGGCCCCGCCGGCGGGGCGGTCGCCCAGCTCTTCCCGCGCGCCGTCGGCTGGGCCCGGCGGGACCGGTTCGGCGCGCTGGTCGCCCGGGAGTGCCGCTACTGGTGGCGGGACGCCCGGCGACGGGCCAACCTGATCACCATCGCGGTGGTCGGCGTCTTCGTGCCGGTGATGGTCAACCTCGGCGGCTCCCGGCTCGCCACCGACGGCGGGCAGGCGTTCGGCGAGGCCACCGCCGCCTCCTCGCCGGTCCTGGTCAGCCTCTCGATGCTCTTCGTCGGGGTGCTCGCCTCGGTGACCCTGGCCAACCAGCTCGGCTTCGACGGCAGCGCGTACGCGGCGAACGTGGTGGCCGGCGTACCGGGGCGGCTGGAGCTGCGGGCCCGGATGACGGCGTTCTCCCTCTACGTGGTGCCGATCCTGGGCGTGGTCGCGGTCGTCCTCGCCACGCTGCTCGGACACCCGGCCTGGCTGGGCGTGATGGCCGGGGCGCTGCTCGCCGCGTACGGCAGCGGACTGGCGATCAACGCGTTCGTCTCGGTGCTCGGCGCGTACGCGCTGCCGGAGACGAGCAACCCGTTCGCGATGAACACCGGCGCCGGGGTGGCGAAGAGCTTCCTCACCCTGCTGTCCATGGTCGCCTCCGCGGCCGCGGCGGTGCCGATGGTGGTGGCCGCGGCGCTGCTCGGCGACCTGTGGCTCTGGCTGGCCCTGCCGGTCGGCCTGGCCTACGGGCTGGGGGCCGCGCTGCTCGGCTCCTACCTGGCCGGGGACGTGCTGGACCGCCGCCAGCCGGAGCTGCTCGCCGCTGTCACGCCCCGCCGTTGACGGACGGGTCACCGCCGTCGGTTGACGGTCGGAGGCAACGCGACGGCACCGCGGTGCTGCGATGGACGCCGACGGAGCCGAACTGGTACACGAGCCCGGCCAGCCGGGTCGGTTCACCTTCAACCCGGGCCGCTCCGGCGTGGTGGAGTACCGCTACGTGCTGGAGTACAGCGGCGAAGAGCAGGTGGTGGCCACTGGAACGGACGGCAGGGCAACGATCGAGATCACCCCGACGCATCCGGGGTACACCCTGCTGACGGTCACCAGCCGGACGGCCGATGGCACGGTCAGCGCGGAGCGGCGGTACTACTTCCGCGTACGCGACCCGCGCGTGAATGTGAGTAGCGCGTACGACGAGTACACCCCCCGTGGCGGGATCGGCGCGATCGGCAGGTTCGGGGTCTACACCGAGATCAGCGAGGTGACGACCTTCGAGTACCAGCTCAACGGCAGCGCCTGGCAGAGCGTGCCGAAGACTCCCGACGCGCTGGTAGCCGACATCTCGGTGACCATGGACCGCAACGGTGAGAACGTCTTCTCGGTACGGGGCAGAACCGTTCGAGTACACGGTCGATGACGGCCAGGCGATGGTGGCGGCGAACCCGGCCGGGGTTGCCACCGCAACTACACGCCGACCTCGGCGAGTTCGCACACCATGAGGGTGCGCGGACTCGGCCATTGGGGTATGGACGGACACTGCGAGCTACTACTTCCTGGTCGACTTCTCCTGAGCAGGCGTTGACGCGGCGGGCCGTCCCGGATGGGGCGGCCCGCCCTCCTGTCTCCGGTCGGATGTTGCGGGTTGTCAACCCGGGCCGGCTGGCTGAACCCGGCGCAGACGTGGCGGGAGAACGGCGGCCGCTGGTGATCGGGGCCCAGGCGGGTCGTGGCGAGGAGGCACCCACTCCTGCGAGCGTCATGCCTCTCAGGCATAAATATGCCTCTGCGTCATCACGCTCATCCGAATGCTCGCCATTCCCGGTCGAGACGCCGGAGCGGTCGCGAGTGATCGCCGAGCAGATCTTGGGACGCAAATGGCCCCTGGAAGGGCAGTTGTGGCGGTGCCGGGCGTGCGGGGCGCACCGCCATGCCAGCCCGGCGCGGCTCGCCCGGCCCGCCGACCTGCACGACCGCTTCCTCGGCTGGGCGCGGGCCCGGGGCGGCACAATGTTTCACGTGAATCATGAGCCGGGTGCCGAGATCCACCACACCGACCCGTTCGCCGTGCCGGCCGGGCAGCGTTCACCGGTACGCCGGCTGCGCGGGCGGCTCGCCGCCCCGGTCACCCTCTGGACGGCACCGGGGCCGGCCGGGCTGACGGTGTCGTCCACCCTGGTCGCCGAGGGCGAACCGGACCGGCTGCTCGGGTTGATCGACGCGGAGTCGGACCTGTGGGCCGCGGTCGAGGAGGCCGGCCGCTTCGCGGTCTGCCCGCTGGGCCCGCCGCACCGTCAGCTCGCCGACCGGTTCGCCGGCCTCTTCCCGTCCCCCGGCGGCCTCTTCGCCACCGGCTCGTGGACCGACACCCCCTACGGCCCGGTCCCCGCCGACGGCGGCGGGTGGGCCGGCTGCCGGCTCGACAGCGCCCGGGAGTACGGCTGGGGGCTGCTGGTCGAGGCCGTCATCGAGGCGGTCGACCTGGTCGAGGAGACCGCCCCGCTGCTGCACTACCGGGGCCGGTACCGCGAACTGACCGACTGAGCGGCGACCGGTCAACGGAGTGACCTGGGTCACTCGGCGCAGCCGGACCACCGTTCGGCGCAACCGCCGACCGACGCCGATCTCGGCCTTCCCCGGCGGGGAGCGCGCTCCTTACCGTGCGCGAAACTCCCCACGCCTGTGAAGGTGGTGATCCACAGATGTCCACGGACACACCCGCGTCCGCGCCGGCCGAATCCGCCGCGGAGCGGTACCTCGCCGTACAACGGTCGGACGAGTTCGCCGGGTTGCGGCGCGCCCTGCGCGGCTTCGTCTTCCCGATGACCGTCGCGTTCTTCCTGTGGTACGCGCTCTACGTCATCCTCTCCGCCTACGCGCGGGGCTTCATGGGCGCGAAGCTCATCGGCAACATCAACGTCGCCCTCGTCTTCGGCCTGCTCCAGTTCGTCTCGACGTTCGTCATCGCCTGGCTCTACTCCCGGTTCGCCGACCGGCGGATCGACCCGGTCGCCGACCGGATCCGCGCCGAGATCGGGGAGGTGACCCATGAGCACGGTCCTCGCGGCTGAGGCGGGCAGCACCACCGCCCGGAACCTCACCATCACGCTCTTCCTGATCTTCGTGGCGATCACGCTGGCCATCACCATCTGGGCCAGCCGGCAGACGAAGACCGCCACCGACTTCTACGCCGGCGGTCGCTCCTTCTCCGGCTTCCAGAACGGCATGGCGATCGGCGGCGACTACATGTCGGCCGCGTCCTTCCTGGGCATCGCCGGCATCATCGCCCTGTACGGGTACGACGGCTTCCTCTACTCCATCGGCTTCCTGGTGGCCTGGCTGGTGGCGCTGCTGCTCGTCGCCGAACTGCTGCGCAACTCCGGCCGGTACACGATGGCCGACGTGCTGGCGTTCCGGATGCGTCAGCGCCCGGTCCGCACGGCCGCCGCGGTCTCCACCATCACGGTGTCGATCTTCTACCTGCTGGCCCAGATGGTCGGCGCGGGCGCGCTGGTCGCGCTGCTGCTCGGCATCAAGCCGGGCACCACCTTCCTCGGCATGGACGCCGGCACGGCGAAGGAAGCCACCATCGTCATGGTCGGCGCCCTGATGATCATCTACGTCACCGTGGGCGGCATGAAGGGCACCACGTACGTCCAGATCGTCAAGGCCTTCCTGCTGATGACCGGCGCGGTCGTGATGACCCTGCTGGTGCTGGCGAAGTACAAGTTCAACCTGTCCTCGCTGCTCGGCGACGCGGCCTCCGCCTCCGGCAAGGGTTCCGCCTTCCTGGAACCCGGGCTGCGGTACGGCGTGGAGGCGCCCGGCGACGCGTTGAAGACCTTCTACAGCAAGATGGACCTGCTCTCACTCGGCATCGCGCTGGTCCTCGGCACCGCCGGTCTGCCGCACATCCTGATCCGCTTCTACACCGTCCCCACCGCCCGGGCGGCCCGGAAGAGCGTGCTCTGGGCGATCGGCATCATCGGCACCTTCTACCTGCTCACCCTGGCCCTCGGCTTCGGCGCGGCGGCGCTGGTCGGCGGCAAGGCGATCACCGCGCAGGACAAGGCCGGCAACACGGCCGCGCCGCAGCTCGCCGAGGCTCTCGGCCGGGACTTCTTCGGCGGCAGCCTGGGCGGTGCCACCCTGCTGGCGATCATCGCGGCGGTCGCCTTCGCCACCATCCTGGCCGTGGTCGCCGGGCTCACCCTGGCCTCCTCGTCCAGCCTGGCGCACGACTTCTACGCCAATGTGATCAAGCGTGGGGAGGCGTCCGAGCGGCAGGAGGTCACCGTCGCGCGGGTCTCCGCCCTGGTCATCGGCGCGATCGCCATCGCCCTGTCGATCTACGCGCAGAGCCTGAACGTGGCGTTCCTGGTGGCGTTGGCCTTCGCGGTCGCCGCCTCGGGCAACCTGCCGGCGATCCTCTACAGCCTGTTCTGGAAGCGCTTCAACACCTCGGGCGCGGTCTGGGCGATCTACGGCGGCCTGCTCGCCGCCGTGGTGCTGGTCTTCTTCTCCCCGGTGGTCTCCGGGGCGCCGACGGCCATGTTCCCCAAGCACGACTGGCACTGGTTCCCGCTGTCCAACCCGGGCCTCATCTCGATCCCGTTCGGCTTTCTCTGCGGCTGGATCGGCACCGTGCTCTCCAAGGAGCACGACGAGGACAAGTACGCGGAGCTGGAGGTGCGCGCCCTCACCGGCGCGGGCGCCCACTGACGCTCGACCCGCACGAGGGGCCCCGCCGAGCCGGCGGGGCCCCTCGCCGTATGCCGCACCTCGGGCGGATGGCACGCTGAGTAGGCTGGCCGGCATGAAGGTAGAGCCCCGCTTCGGACCCGGACACCGAATCCTCGTCACCGGCGGCGCCGGCTTCGTGCCGTCCCACCTGGTCGACGCCCTCATCGCCCGCGGCTGCACCGTCGTGGTGCTGGACAACTTCGTCACGGGTTCCAAGGACAACGTCGTCCACCTGTTCGAGAAGCCGACCTTCACCCTGGTCGAGACGGACATCTCCGAGGGGCTGCCGACCGACCACCCGGCGCTGGCCGAGCGGTTCGACGCGATCCTGCACATGGCCTCCCCGGCCAGCCCCACCGACTTCGAGAAGCTGCCGGTGGAGATCCTGCGGGTCGGCTCGGTGGCCACCCTGCACCTGCTGGAGCGGGCCACCGCCGACGGCGCCCGGTTCCTGATGGCCTCCACCTCCGAGGCGTACGGGGACCCGAAGGAGCACCCGCAGCGCGAGACGTACTGGGGCAACGTCAACCCGATCGGCGTCCGCAGCGTCTACGACGAGGCGAAGCGCTTCTCGGAGGCGGCCACCATGGCATACCACCGCAGCCGGGGCACGGACACCGCGATCGTCCGGATCTTCAACACGTACGGCCCGCGGATGCGCCCGGACGACGGCCGGGCGATCCCGACCTTCATCTCGCAGGCGCTGCGCGGCGAGCCGATCACCGTGCACGGCACCGGCAACCAGACCCGCTCGATCTGCTACGTCGACGACCTGGTGCGCGGGATCCTGCTGCTGCTCGACTCCACCGAGACGGGCCCGATCAACTGCGGCACCGAGCACGAGATGTCGATGCGGCAACTCGCCGAACTGATCGTGTCACTCTCCGGAAGCAGCTCCGAGGTGAGCTACATCACGCGCAGCGCGGACGACCCGGAGATGCGCCGGCCGGACCTCACCCTCGCCCGGGAACTGCTCGGATACGAGCCGACCGTGGCGCCCGAAGACGGCCTGGGACGCACGATCGAGTACTTCCGCGAGCGGCTAGGTTACTGAACTCGCCTGGAAGAACGCTGACACCGGCGCTCGCCTGAGAGCGGTACTGGCTCGACCGACCTACCCTCGGTTACATGTCAGCGACCACCACAGTTGGCGTCCCGCTCCCGTACCTGCTTCGGAGCGCGGGCCGTGCCCAGGTCCCCGGCTCCGGCCGGGCCCCCGCCGGACGCGCCCGCGCCACCGAGGCCCAGTGGTACCCGTCGTACGACGAGCAGCCGCCTCCCGGCGGTCCCGGCGGGCCGAGCGGACCCTCCGGTCCGGGTGGCCCGGGCGGCGGCGCCGGCGGGCCGGGACGGCGCGGCCCGCGCCCGCGCTGGGGCCGGATCGGCCTGGTGGCCGGCGTCGCGGTGCTGGTGCTCGCGCTGCTCGGCGGCGCGGGTGCGTGGTTCTACGCCCGCAACCTCAACAACGACCTGGCCCGCACCGACCCCTTCTCGGAGATCACCGGGGGCCGGCCCACCAAGACGGTCGACGGCGCGCTGAACATCCTGCTGGTCGGCAGCGACTCCCGGGACCCGGACGCGCCGGTGGAGAGCGCCGGCAAGTGGCGGGCGGACACGCTGATCGTTATGCACATCCCGGCCGACCACAAGCAGGCCTACCTGGTCTCCGTCCCGCGCGACCTCTACGTGCGGATCCCCGAGAACGCGGGCGCGCCCTGCGACTCCGGCCGGCGCGCGAAGGTCAACGCGGCGTTCGCGTTCGGTGGCCTGCCGCTCGCGGTGAAGACGGTGGAGTGCTTCAGCGACGTGCGGATCGACCACGTCATGGCGATCGACTTCGCCGGCTTCAAGGAGGTCACCGACGCGCTCGGCGGGGTGGACCTGAAGGTGGAGCGGACGATCACGTCGATCCACAAGCCGTACCGGACGTTCACCAAGGGGATGAACCACATGGACGGCGCGGAGGCACTCGACTGGATCCGGCAGCGCAAGCAGTTCCCCGAGGGGGACTTCGCCCGGATGCGCCACCAGCAGGAATTCCTCAAGGCGCTGATGGACAAGGCGGCGAGCACCGGCACATTGACCAACCCGAAGAAGCTGAACGCTTTCCTCACGTCGGTGACCGACGCGGCCACCGTCGACCAGGGATTCTCGCTGGTCGACATGGCGATGCAGTTCCGCAGCCTGCGCGGCGAGAACCTCACCTTCATCACCAGCCCGAACGTGGGCAGCCAGACGATCAACGGCGAGTCGGTGGTGGTCTCCGACCGGGAGAAGGCCCTCGCGATGTACCAGGCGATGTCGGCGGACACCATGGCCGACTGGGTGCAGGCCAACCAGCAGAGCGGCGGTGCGGGGAACGGCGGCTGACGCGCATCCCTCCGGAACCCCCGACGTCGCGGTCAAGGCTCGTCCACGGCGAGCCAACCGCCGACCGGTTCCTTTCAATTGGCCGTTCGGCCGAACCAGTGGATCGAGTGCCGGGATTGGCGGGATTAGTTCCCCCAGGAGGTCGCAAGAACGGGAACGGGTACGTACAGTGGTCGAGCCCCCCGATCAACGAGCTGGAGCACGCATGCCGGTTCAGACCAGCCGTCGCCCTCAGTCACTGGATCCCGGAGCACCCGGCCGGGTGCCGCCCCTCATCCCGACCCAGCCCGGCCCCGGCGGCCGCGGCAACGGCGGGTCCAAGAAGCGCACCCGTCGCAAGGACCCGCTCTGGGCCCGACTCACGTTGATCTTCGGCGCGGTGCTGATGATGACCAGCGGCCTCGCCATCGTCGGCAGCAAGGCCGTGATCGGCCAGGCCACCAGCAACATCGCGCAACGCAACCTGCTCGGCGACGCGGGCAAGACCGACGCCGAGGGCGGCAACAGCCTGGACGGCCCGATCGACATGCTGCTGCTCGGCGTCGACGCCCGGGCCCGCTGGGCCGCCGACAACGTGCGGTCGGACACGATCATCATCCTGCACATCCCGGCCAGCCACGACCAGGCGTACCTGATCTCGATCCCCCGGGACGCCGAGGCGCAGATCCCGGGCCACGGCACCGACAAGATCAATGCGGCGTTCTACTTCGGCGCGGCGAACGGCGGCGGCTGGGAGGGCGGCGCCCAACTGATGGCCAAGACCATCAAGAAGATGACCGGAATCAGCTTCGACGGCGCCGCGATCATCAACTTCGGCGGCTTCAAGAACGTCATCGACGCCCTCGGCACGGTCCGGATCTGCGTAAGCCATGAGGTTCCGTCGCACCACATGATGATGGTCGACGGCAAGCCGATGTGGAACGCCGACGCCAAGAAGACCGGCAAGCCGATGACGCCGGTGGTGCACAAGAAGGGCTGCAAGGAGATGGAGGGCTGGGAGGCGCTCGACTACGCCCGCCAGCGCTACGGCCTGCCGAACAGCGACTATGACCGCCAGCAGAACCAGCAGCAGCTGATCAAGGCGATGGCTAAGAAGGCCACCCAGAACGGCACGCTGACCAACCCGATCAAGCTGAACCAGCTGATCAATGCGGCCGGCAAGGCGTTGGTCCTGGACACCGGCAACGTGCCGATCGACGACTTCATCTACACGATGAAGGGCGTCAGCGGCAACGACCTCACCACGCTGCGCACCAACGGCGGCACCTACAGCTCAAACGCGAATCACCGCGAAACGCTGAACGCCCTGAGCATGGACATGTTCCAGGCGGTCAAGGACGACAAGCTCGCCGAGTTCGTGGTGGCCAACCCGAACGTCCTCTCCACTCGGAAGTGACCCGGCGTAATTGACCCGGCACCCGGCGGTGGCGGCGAAAGCGGCCACCGCCGGTGTGTTCCACCCGTAGCCTGACGTGAGCGGGTCTCACGTATCGGGTGCGGGAGGGGTGTCACGTCCAGGCCAGCACGGACCAGACGTGGGCGGGCCGGACGAGGCGCCCGCCTCCCCCGGGTCCTGCTCGGCAGCGGCCTCGCCCTGGTCCTGCTCGCCGCCCTCGCCGTGGCCGGGCTGCAATGGGTGACCGACCGCTACGACCGCGCCGTGGTCAAGGAGCAGTTGCTCGACCCCGCCGCCAGACAGCGGCGGACCGACCTCTCCGGCGCGCTCAACTACCTCCTCGTCGGCTCCGACCACCGCACCGGCGCCACCGCCGAGGACCAGCGCTCGGACACCATCCTGATCGTGCACGTGCCCGCCGGCAGGCGGCAGGCGTACCTGATCTCGATCCCCCGGGACCTGCTGGTCGCCATCCCGCCCGCAGCGGGTTACGGCGGCGGCCAGGACAAGATCAATGCCGCGTACGAGCACGGTGGCGGCGGTCAGGCCGGCGCTCGGCTGCTCTCCGCCACCCTGACCCGGCTCACCGGCATCCGCTTCGACGGCGCGGCGCTGGTCGACTTCTCCGGCTTCAAGGAGGTCATCGACCTGCTCGGCGGGATCCGGATGTGCGTGGACACCGAGGTGCGCTCGATCCACACCGGGACTGTCTTCACCCCCGGCTGCCAGCAGATGAGCGGCGCCCGGACGCTGGACTACATCCGGCAGCGCTACGACCTGCCCGGCGGCGACTTCGACCGGCAGCGGCACCAGCAGCAGATGCTCCGCGCCGTGCTGGACAAGGCCGGCGAGACGCACCTGCGGAGCGACCCTGTGAAGCTCGACCAGGTGCTCCGGGCGGTGGGCGGCTCGCTGACCGTCGACACCAACGGCGTACCGCTGGAGGATCTGCTGCTCGCGTTCCGGTCGCTGCCCGCGGACGCGCTGCACGGGCTGCAGGTCCCGTCGTACCCGCAGACCATCGACGAGGTCTCCTACGTGGTGCTCGACAACGGCGGCAACGGGCTCTTCGACGCGGTCCGGGGCACCCGGCTGCCCGAGTGGGCCGGGGCGAATCCCCGCTGGGTCAACCGGCTGTGACCGGACCGGCCCGACTAGGCTTGGTAGCCGTGTTCGGACCTCAGGTTCCCAGCGTGCCCGCGTCGGCCGTGCCCGACGACACCTACCTGCTCGACGTGCGGGAGCACGACGAGTGGACCGCCGGCCACGCGCCGGCTGCCCACCACCTGCCGATGATGGAGCTGCCCGCCCGGCTGGCCGAGGTGCCGAACGACCGGGAGGTCGCGGTGATCTGCCGCTCCGGTGGTCGGTCCGCGCAGGTCGTCGCCTACCTGATCCGCAACGGCTGGGACCAGGTGCGCAACGTCGAGGGCGGGATGGGTGACTGGGCCGTCGCCGGCCGGCCGGTGGTCACCGACGACGGGCAGCCGGGCCGGGTCGTCTAGGGGCCGAGCGGCATGGGCGACCCCCTGGTCTTCGCGCACCGCGGCTCCTCGTACGACCTGCCCGAGCACACCCTCGCCGCCTACCTGCGCGCCCTCGACGAGGGCGCCGACGGCCTGGAGTGCGACGTCCGGCTGACCCGGGACGGGCACCTGGTCTGCGTGCACGACCGCCGGCTGGACCGGACGAGCAACGGCCACGGGCTGGTCAGCGCTCGTACGCTGGACGAGCTGGAGATGCTCGACTTCGGATCCTGGCACCCGGGCGGGATGCCGGCCGACGGCGACGAGCAGCTCGACGAGTCGCACACCCGGCTGCTCACCCTGGAACGGCTGCTCGACGCCGTGCTGGCCGCCGGCCGGCCGGTCCGGCTGCTGGTGGAGACGAAGCACCCCTCCCGGTACGGCCGGGACGTGGAACGGCGACTGGTCACCCTGCTGCGCCGGTACGGTCTCGCCGACCCGAAACCGGACGACCCGGTACGGGTCACCGTGATGTCGTTCTCCCCGCTGGCCGTACGCCGGATCCGCGACCTCGCCCCCGCACTGCCCACCGTGCTGCTGCTGGAGGTGCTGCCGCGCTGGCTGCGGCTGGGCCGGCTGCCGTTCGGCACCCGGATCGCCGGCCCGGGCATCGGCCTGGTCCGGGCCCGGCCGCAGCTCGTGCCCGCGCTGCGGGCGGCCGGCAACCAGGTGTACGTCTGGACGGTCAACGAGCCCGACGACCTGGAACTGGTCCTCGCCGCCGGGGTGGACGGGGTGATCACCGACCGCCCGGCCCGCGCGCTGGCCCGGCTCGGCCGCTGAGCCCCACCCCTCGCCCGGCCTCGATCCATCACCGGAGGCGACGCGGGCGCCCCACGGGCACGGCCGGTCGGCCCGGCGGTCGGTGCGGGTCGGCCACGCGGGGGTGTCCCCGGACCGGTCGGCCGGGGCACACTCGGGACATGCCGGAGCGAACCGACTACGCCGCCCTCATCGCCGGCCACACCACGGTGATCAAGATGATCAACGCCGGGGACTCCGGGCTGCCCGTCCTCACCCGGCTGCTCCGGGTGGTTCAGCCGGCGATCGGCGCGGCCAGCCTGGCGTTCGTGGAGTTCGCCCCCACCGGCGGCCGGGTGATCGCGGCGACCGGCGACGCCGAGTGGGCCATCGGCCGCCCGCTGCCGGCCGCCGACCCGGCCACCGTCTGCCTCCTCTCCGGCCCCCCGCTACGCCAGGTGCGGGTGGACCGGATCCCGGGCGCGCTCGCCGACGAGCTGGCCGACCGGGGCCTGCTGCGGATGATCGTGGCCCGCGCCGAGATCGGCGGCCTGACCGTGGGCAGCCTGCACGCCCTCTACCCGGACGGCGACCCGGAGGACACCTCCCAGCACGCCGTCGTCGGCTACATCGCCTCCTGCATCGCGCACATGTACGGCGACCAGACCGGGCTGCCCGTGCACGGCGACGGCCCGGTGGTGGCGGCCCTCGCCGACGGGCTGGCGGTGGTGGACCGGGACCACCACATCCGGCTCTGGAACCCGGCCGCCGCCCAGGTCACCGGCCGCCCGGCCGGGGAGGCGCTGAGCCGTCCGCTGCCCTTCCCGCTGCCCCCGCCGGGGCAGGTGCTCGACCACCGGATGCCCGACGGCCGCTGGCTGCGGATCACCTCCGGGGAACTGCCCGGCCCCGGTGCGCTGCGGGTGGTCACGTTCCGCGACATCACCGACCAGCAGCGGCGCGACCACGACCGGGACCTCTTCGTCGCGGTGACCAGCCACGAGCTGCGTACCCCGGTCACCGTGATCAAGGGGTACGCGGACACCCTCACCGACCACTGGGAGTCGCTCCACGACGGCGACCGGCGACAGGCGGCCCGGATCATCGGGCAGCGGGCAAACGAGCTGGCCCGGCTCGTCGACCGGCTGCTCTCCGCGGCCACCGACAGCCGGCCCGGCGGCGAGCCGGCCGCCCCCTTCGACCTCGCCGACACCCTCCGCGCCGCGGTGCCCGACCTGCCGGCCGACGTCCGGCACCGGATCGTCCTCGACCTGCCGGACGACCTGCCCAAGGCGCTCGGTGACCGGCGCAGCCTGGCCACCGTGCTGACCGAGCTGAGCACCAACGCCGGGAAGTACTCGCTGCCCGACACCCCGATCGAGGTGAGCGCGTCGGCCTGCGACGGAACTGTCTCCTTCCGGGTCGCCGACCGGGGCATCGGCATCCGCCCCGAGCACGTGGAGCGGGCGTTCGACCGGTTCTGGCAGGGCGAGTCCGGCGACCGGCGGCGCTATCCGGGCGCCGGGCTCGGTCTCTATCTCGTCCGGCAGATCGTTGAACAGCAGAATGGATGGGTATCCCTCCGACCGAGGGTCGGTGGCGGTACCGTCGCAGAGGTGCGGCTGCCGCGGGGATGATCCCGGCACCGACGGGGGCGGAGAGGGACGACGGTGTCGACGGGTTCGGCCGAACGATCATGGTGCGTGGTGGTGCCCCACCACGCGACCGGCGCGCGCCTGGCCCGACACCGGCTCGCCGACGAACTGGCCGACCTCGTCCCGCCGATCCTCCTCGCCGACCTGGTCGCGGTCCTCGCCGAGCTGGTCGGCAACGCCGTCCGGCACGCCGACCCGCTGCCCGGCGGGGTGGTCCGGGTGGCCTGGCGGCTGCGGTGGACGACCGAGGGGCAGCACGTCCAGCTCCGGGTCACCGACGGCGGCTCCGCCTCGGGCCCGCTGATGCGGGCGGCCAGCCCGGACGCCGCCGACGGGCGCGGGCTGCACATCGTCTCCGGTCTGGCCAGCCGCTGGGGGGTCGAGCGGGACGGCCTCGGCCAGAGCGTCTGGGCCGAGTTCGACCCGGTCGCGACGGCCCGGCCGGACCTGGTCGCGGCCGGCTGAGCCGGCCCCCGGGGCGGGTCGCGCCCACTCCGCGCCCGCCCGGCATCTAGGCTGTCTCGCCGTGAGCAAGCGTCGAAAGAGCCAGCGGGCCACCGAAGCCACCCCCAAGCGGGAGAAGGTGCGCGACGTCTTCGTGCCCCGCCCGTTCGAGGGGCTGGTGGACGAGCCGGAGTGGATCGCCCTGCGTGAGCTGGTCCCGGCCGCCTCCGCGCCGCTGCGGCTGACCCCCGAGCTGGTCGAGGAGTACGGCGACCGACCGGTCACCCTGGCCACCGTGCTGCCGATGGCCGCCCCGGCGATGACCAAGCCGGACGGGCGCGTCTTCGTCGGCCTCCAGCGGCACCAGCAGTCCGGCGACGTCTCCCGGGACCTGGCCGAGGCGCTGCTCTGCGCGCTGCGGACCGAGCCGGGCGGCGAGGTCACCGTGCCCCCGCTGCCCGGTCCGGGGCCCCGCCTCCAGGACATCCTGGTGGACGGTCCGCTGGAGATCACCATGCACGAGGGCTTCGAGTTCTGGCTCGACCCGGGTGCGGCCGACGACCCGACCGTGCAGGCGTCCCTGGAACGCGCCAACGCGGCGGTCTACCCGACCGTCCGGCTGGCCGCCGCCCGGGCCGCGTACTGGTGCCAGGTGCCGGAGAAGGCCCACGTGCGCTGGGTGCTGCCGGACGACGAGGACACCGCCCTGGACGCGCTGTCCCGGCTGAGCGTGGCCGGCACGCTGACCCTCGGGGAGCACACCCGCTTCGCCGGCATGTTCCGGGCGCACGGCCGGCTGGTGCCGGTGTGGGACCTGCCCGAGGCGACCCCGGCGACCGAGTGGGAGGCGCCGGTCGCCGCCTTCGCCGACCGGTACGCCGAGGCGCTCAAGGAGACCGAGCCGCTGGACGCGGCGGGCCGGCGGGCCCGGCACGGCCTGGTCGGCCGCAGCTCACCCTCCGCTGACCCGAACGTCGCGACGCCCGCCGACGCCTCGCGTCGGGCGGGCCCGAGTCGCTCGGCGACCGGCCGGGGTCAGCGCCGCAGCGGCTCGCGGACCAGCGGGCAGGACATGCAGCGCGGACCGCCCCGGCCGGAGCCGAGCTCCGAGCCGGCGATCGCGATCACCTCGATGCCGGCCCGCTCCAACTGGGCGTTGGTCTCCACGTTCCGCTCGTAGCCGACGCAGAGCCGGGGGGCGAGGGCGAGGGTGTTGTTCCCGTCGTCCCACTGCTCCCGCTCGGCGGTCACCGGGTCCAGACCGGTGTCGATGACCCGGAGCTGGTCCAGGTCCATCGCGTCGGCGGCGGCGCGCAGGAACGGCGCCGGCCCGCCCACCCGCGGCTCGTCGCCGTCCGCGCCGGCGATCACCGTGTACGCCGACAGGGTGCTGGCGATGTTCGGGTACATCAGCACGGCGTCCACGTCGACCATCGTGCAGACGGTGTCCAGGTGCATGGTGGCCCGTTCCTGCGCGATCGGCACCACCAGGATGGTGTGCGCCAGGCCGGCAGCGAAGACCTGCCGGGCGAGCCGTTCCGCGCCGGCCGGGGTGGTCCGCTCGCCCACCCCGACGGCGAGCACCCCCGGCGCCAGCAGCAGCACGTCGCCGCCCTCCAGGTGCTCCAGCTCCGGGTGGTAGACGAACTCGGTGCCGACGAAGCGCGGGTGGTACCGGTAGATGGCGTCGGTCAGCGTGGTCTCCCGCCGCCGGGCGGGCATCGCCAGGCTGGTCACCCCGACCCGGTCGCCGATCCACACCGAGGAGTCCCGGGTGAACAGCAGGTTGGGCAGCGGGTCGATGACGAAGTCGTGCCGGTCCATCAGCGTCCAGACCAGACCGCCAGGGCGGTCCCGGCTCAGCCGCAGCTCCTCGTGGGCGAGCCCGGCGATGAACACGTCGGCGAGGGCGGCCGGGTCGAGGTAGGCGAGATGGTCGGCGATCCGGCGGCGGAGGGTGTCGCCGAGCCGGGGCGAACGCAGCACCAGTTCGGTGAGTTCGGCCCGGGCCTCGGCGACGGCGAGCGTCTCGGCCAGCAGGGTGGCCAGGTAGAGCACCTCGACTCCGCGACCGCGCAGGGCGGCGGCGAACGCGTCGTGCTCCTCCTGTGCACGGCCCACCCATGGGATAGCGTCGAAGAGCAACGAGTCGTTGTTGCGGGGGGTGAGCCGGGCGAGTTCCGGTCCCGGGCGGTGCAGCAGCACCGTGCCGAGCCGCGCCACCTCGCTGTCCACGTAGTGGGTCACCTTCGCAGCGTAGGACAGGGGTTCCGCACCATCCGGAAAAGAAGTGTGAATGAATATGGCATTCATCCGCACTCATTCCGGCGCTCCAACTTGCCGAACACCGGGGTCCGCAACGTAGGGTAGTGGAGACATAACTTCGAGGGACCTTTTGCCGGAGGTCGCGATGACTGTCTTTCCCGCTCGTCGAGCCGTACCCACCCGGGCGCTGCCGCCGGTCGCGGTGCCACAGCCCAGGATCGAGTCCACCTCGGTGCTCGAACCGGCCCGACCGACCCCACTGGAATGGGCCCGCCGCCGTCGGGCCGAGCGGGGTGCCCGCCGGCTGGAGGCGGCCGGAGCCCGGGCCCTGGGCCAGCTCGACCACCTCGGTCCCGCCTGGCACGTCATCGAGTGGCCGCGTACGGACGCCGTGGACGTCCTGCTCGACCGGGACCGGGACGACCGGGCCGGATTCCTGGCCATCGGCCCGAGCGGCCTCTTCGCGGTCACCATCGCCGACCACGGCCGCGCCCGGGTGCTCGTCGCCGGCGACGTCGTGCAGATCAACGGCAAGCGTCCGCCCTATGTGGCCGAGGCGCGCCGGGACGCGAAGCGAGCGAGCAAGGCCCTCTCCGAGGCGGTCGCCCTGCCGATCCCGGTGACCCCGGTGCTGACCTTCGTCGGCTCCGGCGTGATCAGCGTGTACGGCCTGCCGAAGGACTGCCTGATGGCGACCCACCGGGAGCTGGACCGCCTTCTCGTCGCCGGCGGCAACCGGATCAGCCCCGCCACCGCGGAGAAGTTGTCCCGGGTCGCCCAGCACCCGAACACCTGGCTCAACGGCACGTACCGTCCAGCAGGCGACTACCGGTGGTACGACGAGGGCCGAACGGCCGCTGACAAGCCGGCCGCCCGCCGGTAACGTCACCGGCGACGCCACCGGTCCGGGGATCCGCCTCGGCTGTTCCGTCGATCCGCGCCGTCGCCGGCTGCCCGGTCTCCGGGCGCCCGCCTCACCGACACCTGCCCCACGCCGCCAGCGGCGCCCCGGGCAGACGAGGGGCATCGATCTCCGGTGCGCCGGAACGCGGTCGAGCGGTCGTCGCGGCGACCGGCTAGCGTGGACAGACCGTCGGTGTACATAGGAGGCGCGGTGGCCCACGTCGAGCTCTCGCTCTCGGAAGTGTTCGCGCCGGCCGCGGGGACACCCACCGGGCAGGAGTCCGACAACTTCGGGCAGTGGTCGAGCACGGTCTCCCACGCCGCCGAGCCCTGCCTGCTGATCGACGCCGACACCACAGTGGTGGCCATCTCGGCGTCCGGCTGCGAGTTGCTCTGCCTCGGCGCGCCGGACGACGTGATCGGGCGGCCCCTGCTCGAGGGCGGCCTGCGCCTGGTCGACTTCACGGCCAACCGCAGCGAGCTGACCGAGCAGGAGACGGACAAGATTCCGCCACTGCTCGCCCTGCACTCCGGCCGGCTCGCCCGCGGACTGCTCCGGGTCCAGGGGCCCGGGGCCGACGCGCCGGGCACCACCGTGGACGCGATCTCGACGCCGGTGCTCACCGACGACTCGGTCGCCGGCTCACTCACCTTCTTCTCCGAGGTCTGAGCTGCGACAACGGGTGGCGCTCGCCGCACCCGGCGGTGCTGGGGCCGACCGTCACCGAGGACGTATGGTGCCCTCATGCTCGATGTCGCTCTGTTGCCGGGCGGGTACGCCGTGTGTCGACTACCGGCGGATTCCAGCCTCTCCCCGACCCTGTGGGGCGGACTGGGCGACCACGACGTGGTGACGGTGAGCTGGAGCATCGACGGGATCTCGGTGATCTGCCCCGCCCGACGGGTGCCGGAGCAGGCGGTGGTGGAGACGGACTGGCGGTGCCTGCGGATCGTCGGCCCGCTCGACCTGGCCGTCACCGGCACCCTCACCGCGCTGGTCGAGCCGCTGGCCCGGGCCCGGGTGAACGTGGTGGCGTTCTCCACGTACGACACCGACCACGTGCTGGTGCCCGCGGTGCGGCTCGCGGAGGCGACGGCCGCGTTGGAGCGGGCCGGGCACCGCGTGCACAGGTGACCTTCACCCCGCCGCGTGATCCTCCTACGATGGGCTCGGCCACCCGGTCGTACTGATGTCTGTTGATCCCTAGGATCGGACCGTGCCCCCCACCGCAACCCGCCCCCTCATCCGCCGGCGGCTGACCGTCCCGGTCACGCTGCTCGCCCTGCTGCCCCTCGCCGGCTGCGGCACCCCGCCCGAGCTGCGTCGACGGCCCAGCAGACAGCCACCGCTTCGACCACCACGAGCACCCCCACCCCCACCCCGACCGCCACGCCCAC
>NZ_JAEVHJ010000084.1:0-23105 GCF_016802855.1 Micromonospora sp. ATA51
GGCGGCCCGCGGCCGACGCGCCGCCACCGGCGCGCGCTGCTGATCGACGCCGCCGACGGCGACCTCGCCGAGCTGTACGGCACGGGTGCTGACCACCTGGCGGGCATTTACCGCCGCGCCCGACGCCGAGATTGAGGAGGTCGGCTTCGCCCGCGCGGTGCCGGTCATCGAGCTGCTCGACGAGGAGGTCGACCTCACCCCCGCCCGCCGGCAACCCGAAGTCGGGGGCGAGGCGAGCGGAGAGCATCTGGTACGCACCAGGGAGCGCCTGGCCGCGATCGTCGGCGACCTGCCGGCGCTGATGCCACAGGTCACGCCCGAGCCCGACGGGGCAGCCGCGCCGCTGACCCTGTCGATCGCCGAGCTGGCCCGCACCGGCGCGCTGCAGCTGATCGGGCCGGTCCGGCCAAGCATTCGCTCGACCGCGGAGGTTGAAGGTTTTGTCGAGCTGCCGGTCCTGTCTGCGCGGGATGTGGTGGAGGGAACTGGGCCTTCGCCGCGAGGCGACCGCCCGCTTGGTCAGGCGATTCAGCTGGAGCCAGGGGATGTTGTCGTGCCAATGACCGCCCGTCGGCTCACCGCTCGTGTGATCACCAACGAACGTGCCCTGCTCGGGCCAAACATGTACCTGCTGCGCCCCAACCCGGCCGCGCTCGACCCGTGGTTCCTCGCCGGGCAGCTGCGCACCTCGGCCAACGAGAAGCAGGCGTCGAGCCTGTCGGGCACGCTGCGCTTCGACATCCGGCGGGCGCAGGTGCGGCGGCTGCCGTTGGAGGAGCAGCGGACGCACGGAGAGGCGTTCCGGCGGCTGGATGCCTTCGAGTCGGCTATCCGACAGGCGGCGGCGCTTGGCGCGGAACTGGTGCAGCTCACCGCCGATGGCCTGGCCCGCGGCGCGCTCCGCCCAGAAAAGCGATCGGGCCGGAAACAACAGGCGAGGTAAGGACCGAGGGCAGCTGCCCTACTGACGGTCCGGACCCCCGCTTTGGCCGAGCGGGGGACTACAACGATGCAACCGACCAGCGATACTCCTTGTTTGGCAAACAACGAAAGGAACCAGGTGAGTACCACACACCATGCGCTCGCCAGCTTCGCGCGGCAGGTGGCTGACCTGGTGCCCGGTGATGACCAGCAGGACGAGTACGGCAAGATCACGCTGCTGACCACCAGGCTGCGCGCCTCAACGGAGCCCACGGAGGTCGCGGCGCTTGCGATGCGTGACGAGCTGAGGATGCTGAAGTGTCTGTGAACCTGGACTGGGTAACGAACCGGTTCCGCCTGCTGGGCGCCATTGGCAGGGGCAATATGGGCGAGGTTCACCGCGCCGAGGATCTGCAGGCGGCCGAAGACTCCAGGGACCGCGTCGTCGCCGTGAAGCGCATTCTGCGTAGCCGCTCCGGAGCGATCATCGACACGACTGCCGATGAGAAGGCTGTGCAGCGGTTCGATCGCGAGATGCGCATCATGCGCAAGCTCAGCCACCCCAACCTCCCCCGGTCCATCGCCGGCGGGGTGGACGACAGTGGCTCGCCCTACATCGCCATGGAGTATCTCGACGGGGAAACCCTGCGCGACCTCGTGGCAGAGCATGCGCAGCTGCCCATCGCCTGGGTTGCCGCGCTGGGAGCGCAGATTGCGGACGGGCTGTTCGCAGCGCACACCGCGGGCGTCATCCACCGGGATCTCAAGCCCTCGAACGTGATGCTGCTGCGCGGGGGAGTGGTCAAGGTCCTCGACTTCGGCATGGGACGGATCGTCGACGACATCGAAGGCGGCAAGCTGACGAGCACCGGCGCCACCGTTGGCACCGCCCGCTACATGGCGCCCGAGCAGTTCCGGGCCGCGACGGTCACGCAGGCAGCAGACCTCTATGCGCTGGGCTGCGTGCTGTTCGAGCTTCTCACTGGCGTCCCGCCCTTCCTCAGCGAGTCGGCACATGAGGTCGGGCAGAAACATCTGACTGAACTGGCGCCTCCCGTGCGGTTGCTGCGCTCGGATGTCCCGGAGGACATGGCGCGACTCATCGACCGCTTGCTTGCCAAGGACCCAGCAGAGCGACCCGAGGATGCCGTCGCAGTCCGCGACGCTCTGCTGCCGTTCGTAACAGGCGAGGACAAGGTTCCGGGCTGGGACGAGTTCAACCCGGTACGGCACTTCAAGGCCCCACCCACGCTCGGCGGCGTGTCGAAAGCGGCGCTGGATGACGCCGTGACCCCGGAGCCCCGGTCGGCCGGAGCCGGCATGGATGTTTTCGGCGTGCACCAGCAGCTCATCAAGGACTATCGGTCGTTCACCGAGGGCGGCACGATCATTCGTGATGACCGGATCGCGGCCTTCGTCGAAGACGACCTGGATGCCAAGTCCCAGTGGCCGGACCCCTGGTTGTCGCTGAACCCGTTCTTCGCCTCCGGCGGCAGCGTGCTGGAACTCGCGAGCGAAGGTGTGCTGCACCCTGAGTGCGCACGCATCTTCCAGGCCGGAAAGACCGAGGGTGGCACGGCCTGCGATGGCCGCTCGCTCACGCTTCACCGCCACCAGCGCGAGGCGATCGATACCGCGAAGTCCGGTGCCTCCTACGTCCTCACCACCGGCACCGGCTCGGGCAAGTCGCTGTCGTACATCGTCCCGATCGTCGACAAGGTGCTGAAAGAGCGCGAGCAGGAGGGCCCGAAGGCAGCCAAGCGGGTCCGCGCCATCATCGTCTATCCGATGAACGCGCTGGCCAACAGCCAGCTCAAGGAGCTCGACAAGTACCTCCATGATGGCTACGGCCCTAACCGGGAGCCGGTCACGTACGCCCGCTACACCGGTCAGGAGAGCGACGAGCGGCGCAAGGAGATCCGCGACAACCCGCCGGACATCCTGCTCACCAACTACGTGATGCTGGAGCTGATGCTCACCCGTCCGGACGACCGGCGCTCTCTCATTAAGATGGCGATGGGCCTGGAGTTCCTGGTCTTCGACGAGCTGCACACCTACCGCGGCCGGCAGGGAGCCGATGTCGCCCTGCTCATCCGCCGCGTGCGGGAGGCGTGTAAGGCGGACCAACTGCAGTGCATCGGCACCTCGGCCACCATCTCCAGCGAGGGCACGGCCGAGGACCAGCGAAAGGTCGTCGCCCGGGTCGCCACCACGCTCTTCGGCACGGAGGTTAGCCCGGAGAACGTCATCGGTGAGACGCTCGTCCGGGCGACCGCCGAGGCACCTGACACCGTGCCGGTTGAAAGGCTTCGGGTGCCGGGCGCTCCCCGCGCCTACGCCGACCTGGTGAAGGACCCGCTCGCCCGCTGGATCGAGACCCGCTTCGGTCTTGCCACCGACCCGACCGGCCGCCTCGTGCGGCAGAAGCCCGCCAAGATCGAGGAAGCAGCCGTCGAGCTTGCGGCGGGCAGCGGATCGACCGTGGCTGAGTGCGCGCAGGCGATTCGTAGCACGCTGAAGGCCGGTTCGGAGGCCAGGCACCCGGTCACCGAGCGTCCGCTGTTCGCGTTCCGACTGCACCAGTTCCTCTCCAAGGGCGACACGGTCTACGTAACGCTCGAAGATGAGCTGACCCGCCACCTGACGCGCGAGTACCAACTCGTGCTGCCGGGCTCAGACGGCAAGATCCTGCTGCCGCTGGCCTTCTGTCGGGAGTGCGGCCAGGAGTACCTGACGGTGTGGCGCACCGAGAAGAACGGCAGCGCCGTCTACGAGCCACGGCGGGACACCTTCGCCACCGGTGGTCGCGCCGGCGATGGCTACCTGTTTATCGACTCTGATCGGCCCTGGCCGGCGGACGTTGCAGAGGCCATCGACGCCCGCCGCCTGCCCGAGTCGTGGCTCGAGGTTGACGACAGCGGGCAGGAGGTCGTCCGCAGCAACTATCGCGATCGGTTGCCTAGGGCTATCACAGTCGACCCCTACGGATATGAGGGGCGAGGTGAGCTCAAGGCAGCTTTCATACCCTCGCCGTTCCTCTTCTGCGCGCACTGCGGGGTCAGCTACGAGCAGACCAGGGGCAAGGACTTCGCCAAGCTGGCGACTCTCGACCAGGAGGGGCGGTCCTCGGCGACCTCGCTGGTTTCCGCGTCCATCGTCCGCTCCCTGATGCAGGCGCCTCCCGAGGCGCTCAGCAAGAAGGCCCGCAAGCTCCTCACGTTTGTCGACAACCGGCAGGACGCTTCCCTTCAGGCCGGTCACTTCAACGACTTCGTGCAGATCACGCAGCTGCGCGGTGCGCTGTACCAGGCGGCTCTTGAGGCCGGCGACGAGGGCATCAACCACGAGGAGCTGGCCTCCCGGGTCACCGCCGCGTTGCGCCTCACGCTGGCGGACTATGCCCGTGAGGCAGACCTGCCTCCGTCCATGGCGAGCGCCGCAGCCAAGACCCTCCGCGATGTCGTCGCGTTCCGGCTCTACCTGGACCTCGAACGCGGCTGGCGCATCACCATGCCAAACCTGGAGCAGACCGGCCTGCTGGAAATCGACTACCAGGACCTGACCTGGCTCGCCGAGAAGCAGGATCGCTGGTCCAAGACTCACGAGAAGCTGCGTGACGCCGAGCCTGGGCGGCGCGCTGAAATCATGCGGGCACTGCTCAACGAGATGCGCCGTGCTCTGGCCATCGATGTCCAGTACTTCCGGGACGACTTTGACATGCTCCAGCGCGCGAGCGAGGAGCGTCTCATTGACCCCTGGGTGCTCTCCGCAGGCGACCGCCCGAAGGTCGGCACCGCCTACCCCCAGCCATCGAAGCCCGGCCTGGATCGTTCCGGCCTGTTCCTGTCCGGGCGGGGGAAGGTCGGCAAGTACCTGCGCCGAGTGCACTTCGCGGATCTGTCATTCAGTGACGCTCAAGAGATCATCGTTGACCTGCTCAAGGTGCTCAGGGGTGCCGGCCTGGTCACGGAGGTCTCGGCGGCGCCGCAGAGTGCCGGCCGGTTCCGGCGTCCTGCCGGCCCGACGGTCATCGGCTACCGGGTTTCCGCCGCGTCGCTGATCTGGCGAGCCGGATCAGGCGAGACCGGCAGCCACGATCCCTTGACGCGCACATATGCCAGCGGCGACGGTCCTCGCGTCAACACCTTCTTCCGGGACCTCTACCGGAGCGCGGCCGGAACTCTCGCCGGCCTAGCCGCCCGTGAGCACACCGCCCAGGTCGATCCGGCCGAGCGGGAGAGGCGGGAAGAGGCCTTCCGCAAGGCGGAGTTGAGGTTGCTCTACTGCTCGCCCACGATGGAGCTGGGCGTGGACATCTCGGAGCTCAACGCCGTCATGATGCGCAATGTCCCGCCCACCCCAGCCAACTACGCCCAGCGCAGCGGGCGGGCCGGCCGGTCGGGACAGCCCGCGCTGGTAACCACCTACTGCGCGACCGGCAACAGCCACGACCAGTATTACTTCCGGCGCTCTGAGCGGATGGTGGCCGGAGCGGTTGCCCCGCCGCGGCTGGACCTGGCCAACGAGGACCTGGTCCGTTCCCATGTCGACGCCATCTGGCTGGCCGAGGCTGGGCTCAAGCTGGGCCGAGCCATACCTGAGACCATTGACATCAGCTACATCGAGGAGACTCGACGGCCGGACCCTGCCCTCGCTCTGAATGACCACATCGTTGCGGCGCTGCGCGATGCCAGCGCGCAGGAAAGAGCTGCGGCGGCCGCCCGCAAGGTCTTCGCGGGGCTCCTGCCGGACTTCGAGAACTCGACGTGGTGGGACGACCAGTGGATCGAGGACAGTGTCCGCACCACGCCGGAGAGGTTTGACCGGGCGTTCGACCGCTGGCGGGACCTGTTCAGGGCGGCGCTGGTCGACCAGGCCGAGCAGAACCGCCGAGTCCTGGACCACACGCTCTCCGAGCGCGACCGCCGGATCGCCGTGGGCCGCCGCAAGGAGGCCGAGACGCAGCTCAACCTGCTGAAGAACGAGAGCGTGGAGAGCAAGTCGGTCCTGTCCGACTTCAACCCGTACCGCTACCTCGCCAGCGAGGGCTTCCTGCCTGGGTACTCCTTCCCGCGGCTGCCGCTCGCCGCCTACGTCCCTACGACGGGCCGCAGGTTCGGCGACGGTGATTACCTCCAGCGTCCCCGCTTCCTCGCCATCCGCGAGTTCGGGCCCGGGGCCCTGATCTATCACGAGGGAGCCCGCTACCAGGTCACCCGCATCCAACTGCCGCCGGACGCGGCCGGGGACGTCGTGACCGGTGAAGCGCGTAGGTGTAGCTGCTGCGGCTATCACCACGACATCAAGGAGGCCGCCGACCGCTGCCAGATGTGCGACGAGCCGCTGGGCGAGAAGACCACGGGATTGCTGCACCTGCACACCGTCTACACCAAGCGGCGAGAGCGCATCTCCTCAGACGAGGAGGAGCGTCGCAGGGCGGGCTTCCGGCTCGTGACCTCCTACCGCTTCCAGGACCATGGCGCACGTCCGGGTCGCCAGGATGCCGTCGCTTCTGACGGCGAGGGCAAGCTCGCCACCTTGTCCTACGGCGACTCGGCCACCGTCCGTATCACCAACATCGGACGGGTGCGCTCGAAGGAGAACGAGCCGGACGGCTTCTGGCTCGACCCGGCCGACGGTCGGTGGATGAACGAGCGAGACGCCGGTGAGGCTTCCGGCGATTCCAGCGAAATGCCGGTCGTCGATGCCGACGGCAACGAGAAGCGGCGCAAGAAGCGGGTCATCCCGTACGTGGAGGACCGGCGCAACATCCTCGTGCTCAAGCTCGACGAACCGCTGGACGAACCGGTCGCGCTGTCGCTGATGTACGCACTAGAACGCGGCATCGAGGCCGCGTTCGAGCTGGAGGACTCGGAGCTGACCACCGAACTCCTCCCGCCAGATGAGGGGCCGCGCGAGCGGATGCTCTTCACCGAGGCGGCCGAGGGCGGTGCCGGTGTGCTGCGCCTGATGCAGTCGGACCCGGACGCCCTCGCCCGGGCCGCCGCCGAGGCGCTGGCCATCTGCCACTTCGCGCCCGACGGCACGGACCTCGGCGGCCCAGCCAAGGACCGGCCCTGCGCGATGGGCTGCTACGAGTGCCTGCTCACCTACGGCAACCAGCTCAACCACCGGTTCATCGACCGGCACACCGTGCGGGATCTGCTGCTGCACTTCGCCGCCGCCCGGGCCACCACCACCGGCCAGGGCGAGTCCCGCACCGAGCAGCTCCAGCGGCTGACCGCTCAGTCGGACACCGCGTTGGAGGCCAAGCTCATCACCTGGCTCAAGCAGCGCGGCCTGCGGCTGCCCGACGAGGCGCAGACCCTCGTCACCGAGGCGCTGGCCCGGCCCGACTACGTCTACCGGCTGCCCGGCGCCACGGTCGCGGTCTTCGTTGACGGGCCGGTCCACGAGCACGAGGCGGTCGCCGAGCGCGACCGCGACGCCGAGGAACGGCTGCGCGACGCGGGCTGGGACGTGGTCCGCTTCGCGCACGATGCCGACTGGTCCGCCATCGCGGCCGAGCACCGGTACTGCTTCGGCACCAGCGCCACCGGCTGACCCTCAGCTGCACACACCACCACACATCACGACGCGCAAGGACTCCTTTATGACCACCTCGTTCAGTGCCGGATCGCTGGTCTCCGCCCGGGGCCGCGACTGGGTCGTACTGCCCGAGAGCGCCCCCGACATGCTCGTCCTGCGGCCGCTCGGCGGCGCGGACGACGACATCGCGGCCGTCTTCCCCGCCTTCGAGAGCGTCACCAGCGCCCAGTTCGCGCCCCCGTCGCCCACCGACCTCGGCGACGCCCAGGCGGCGGGCCTGCTCCGCTCCGCGCTGCGGATCGGTTTCCGGTCCGGCGCCGGGCCGTTCCGGACCCTCGCCGGGATCGCCGTGGAGCCGCGCGCCTACCAGTTCGTACCGTTGATGATGGCGCTGCGGCAAAGGACCACCCGCATCCTGATCTCCGACGACGTCGGCATCGGCAAGACCGTCGAGGCCGGCCTGATCGCCAGCGAGCTGCTCGCCCAGGGGAGCGCCCGCGGGCTCGCCGTGCTCTGCTCCCCGGCTCTCGCCGAGCAGTGGCAGGACGAGCTGCGCACCAAGTTCGGCATCGACGCCGAGCTGGTCCTCGCCTCCACAGTCTCCCGGCTGGAACGCGGCCTGGACCTCGGCCAGTCGCTGTTCGACCGGCACCCGCACGTCATCGTCTCCACCGACTTCATCAAGTCGACCCGGCACCGCGACGACTTCGTCAGGCACTGCCCAGACTTGGTCATCGTCGACGAGGCGCACACCTGCGTCGCCGCCGACGACAACAAGACCACCACCCAGAACCAGCTCCGCTACGAACTGCTCCAACGCGTCGCCGCCGACGCCGACCGGCACCTGCTGCTGGTCACCGCCACCCCGCACAGCGGCAAGGAGAGCGCCTTCCGCAACCTGCTCGGCCTGCTCAAGCCGGAACTGGCCACCGTCGACCTCGGCTCTGAGGCCGGCCGCCGGATGCTCGCCCCGCACTTCGTGCACCGCAAGCGCGCCGACGTCCGCCAGTACCTGACCAGGGAGGACGGGCTCGCCGACGACTCGCTCGCCGAGCAGACGTCGTTCCCGAGCGACCGGCACTTCAAGGACGAGACCTACAAGCTCACCCCGGCGTACCGGGCGCTGCTCGATGACGCCATCGCGTACGCCAGCGACCGGGTCACCGCCGCGGACCAGCGCGGCCGGCGGGAGGCCCGGATCGCCTGGTGGTCCGCGATCGCGCTGCTGCGCTCCCTGGTGTCCTCGCCGCGCGCCGCCGCGCAGACCCTGCGCACCCGGTCGGCGACCGCGGCCGCCGTCACCGCCGAGGAAGCCGACCGGCTCGGCGCCCCGCTGACCAGCGACTTCTCCGACTCCGACGCTCTCGAAGGGCTCGACGTCGCCCCCGGCGCGGAGGCCGCAGACGTCGACAACGCCGGCGCGCGGCTGGCCGAGCTGGCCGACCGGGCCGCCGAACTGGAGGGCCCGACCGAGGACCGCAAGCTCGCCGCCCTGGTCACCCACCTCAAGGCGCTGCTGAAGGATGGCTACCATCCGATCGTCTTCTGCCGCTACATCCCCACCGCCGAGTACGTCGCCGAGCACCTCGACGGCAAGCTCGGCAAGAAGACGATCGTCCGCGCGGTGACCGGCACGCTCTCCCCGCAGCAGCGCATCGAGCGTATCGAAAAGCTCGCCGAGGACGCCGGTGACGACCCGGCCGCCCGGCGGGTGCTGGTCGCCACCGACTGCCTCTCCGAGGGCGTCAACCTGCAACACCACTTCGACGCCGTCGTCCATTACGACCTCGCCTGGAACCCCACCCGGCACGACCAGCGCGAGGGCCGCGTCGACCGGTACGGCCAGAAGCGCGACGTGGTCCGGGTCATCACCCTCTGGGGCAGCGACAACGGCATCGACGGCAAGGTCCTCGACGTCCTCATCAAGAAGCACCGGCAGATCCGTAAGGACCTCGGCATCTCCGTCTCCGTCCCGGACGCCGACTCCGCCGGCGTGACCGACGCGATCGTGCAGTGGGTGCTGCTGCGCGGCCAGCAGGTCCGCCGGGGCGACCAGGGCAGCCTCTTCGACATCGACGAGTTCACCGGCCTCGACAAGAAGGCCGCAGCCCTGGCCGCCGACTGGCAGTCCGCCGCCGAACGCGAGAAGACGTCCCGCTCCCGGTTCGCCCAGCACGCCATCCGACCCGAGGAGGTCGCCCGCGAGGTCGCCGCCGTCCGCGACACCCTCGGCCGGGCCGGCGAGATCCGCGGCTTCGTACGCCGTCGCTGTACGCCCTCGACGGCGTCCTGCGCGACCGCCCGGACGGGTCCGGCGACTTCACCGCCGAACTCGGCGGCACCCCCGCCGGCCTGCGCGACGCCCTCGCCCCGGTCCTCGGCGGCGACGTCGTCGAACGGGGCCGCCCGGTGCCGCTCCGCGCCACGGCGGCAGTCGACCGTGGCGAAGTCGCCCTGGTCCGCACCGACCCGGCGGTGGTGGCGCTCGCCGGCTACGTCCTCAACGCCGCCCTAGACGACCAGGCGTCCGGACCCCGACCGGCCCGCCGCTGCGGGGTGATCCGGACCCGGTCCGTCACCAGCCGCACCACCCTGCTGGTCGTCCGCTACCGCTTCCACCTCACCCTGCCGTCGCGGACCGGCACCCGGCAGCTCGTCGCCGAGGACGCCCGACTGCTCGCCTTCGAGGGCGCCCCGACGAACGCCCGCTGGTTGTCCCACGAGGACGCCCTGGCGCTGCTCGACGCCACCGCCGACGCGAACACCGACCCCGGGTTCGGCGAAAGCACAATGCGCCGCGTCCTCCAGGACCTGCCCGCGACCACCGACCACCTCGACGCGTACGGCGCGGAGCTGGCCGCCGAACTGCTGGCTTCGCACAGGCGGGTCCGCAGCGCCTCCGGCGAGATCGTCCGTGGCCTGACCGTCACCGCGCAGAAGTCCGCCGACGTGCTCGGCGCCTATGTTTACCTGCCGGCCCCGACCGCCGCCACCCCCACCGCCGGAGGCATCGGCTGATGTCTGCCACCGCTCGTAACCAGGTCTTCTCCGCCGTGCACACGATCGGCGGCCTTCTCCCCGCCGACATGTTGGTCCGCATTTCCGAAGGCAAGGACGTCACCGGTGCCAAGCCCGCCGACTACCGCGTGATCGGCTCGCGGTCGGTACGTGACGAAGCCGAACGGCACTGGGACTATCTCAAGTCGGTCTGGAAGGAGCTGCGCGTCAAGCTTCCCGTCGCGCCGGAAGCGGAGGCACCCGCCGACCCCACCGGCCTCGCGGTCGCGCAGTGGCTGGAACCGCTCTTCGCGGAGTTCGGCTTCGGCCGCCTGACCGCGATCGGGGCCTCCGGCATCGTGTCGGACCATGGCGGCAAGACCTTCCGGATCAGCCACCGCTGGCACCAGGTCCCAGTGCATTTGGCCCCGTGGAACGCCGCGCTGGACAAGCGTCCGGCCAGCGGCGGGGTGCCGCCGCAGTCGCTGGTGCAGGAGTGCTTGAACCGGTCCGAGGGACACCTGTGGGGCGTTCTCACCAACGGCCGCCAGCTGCGGCTGCTTCGCGACTCCAGCGCGCTGGCCACCGCCGCGTACGTCGAATTCGACCTGGAGGCGATCTTCGACGGCGAGCTGTTCAGCGAGTTCGTCCTGCTGTACCGGCTGCTGCACGTCTCCCGCTTCGAGGTGGCCGACGGCGCCACCCCACCCACGTGCTCGCTGGAGAAGTGGCGCATCGAGGCAATCAGCTCCGGAGTCCGCGCCCTGGATTACCACCGCGAGGCTGTCAAGAAGGCCATCACCACCCTTGGCACCGGCTTCCTTCAGCATCCCGCCAATGGCGACCTGCGTCGGAACCTTGATGTGGACGCTTTCCACGCCGCCCTGCTGCGCCTCGTCTACCGGCTGATCTTCCTTTTCGTCGCCGAGGACCGTAACGCGCTTCATCCGCCGAAGACGTCCGTGGACACCCGTCGGCGGTACGCGGCCTACTTCTCCTCGGAGCGGCTGCGCCGTCAGGCGAACCGCCGCCGAGGCACGGCGCACATTGATCTCTACCAGGCCTTGCGGATGGTGCTCGACGCGCTCGGTGACGAGCACGGCCGCCCAGAACTGGGCCTGCCGGGCCTCGGCGGCCTTTTCGACGAGACCGATGCCGACGCCGCACTGCGCGGACTGTCCCTGGCCAACGCGGATCTGCTGGAGGCCATACGTCACCTCTCCCGCGTCCGCGACGAGAGATCGGCCCGCTGGCGCCAGGTGGACTACCGCAATATGGGTGCGGAGGAACTCGGCTCCATCTACGAATCGCTCCTTGAGCTCGTCCCCAAACACAGCGCCGTCGACAGCGCGTTCGAGCTGGTCAACCGCCTCGGCAACGACCGCAAGAAAACCGGCTCGTACTACACCCCTAGCTCCCTGATCGAGACCCTGCTCGACTCCACCCTCGACCCGGTCATCGACGCCGCGCAGAAGCGGGGTGAAGAAAAGGCGTCGGCTGCGGGGGAGGCTGACGCGACCGGGAGCATCGTCGCCGAGTTGTTGTCGCTCACCGTCTGCGATCCGGCCTGCGGCTCCGGCCACTTCCTCGTCGCGGCCGCCCGCCGGATCGCCAAGCGGGTCTCCGCCGTTCGGGAGAGCAACCCGGAGCCGACGGTCGACGCGGTCCGGCACGCCCTACACGAGGTCATCGCCCGCTGTGTGTACGGCGTCGACATCAACCCGATGGCGGTCGAACTCGCCAAGGTGTCGCTGTGGCTGGAGGCCCTGGAACCGGGCAAGCCGCTCAGCTTCCTCGACGCGCACATCAAGCACGGCAATGGGCTGATCGGGGCCACGCCCGCACTGCTGCGCGGCGGCATACCGAGCAAGGCGTTCAAGCCGGTCGAGGGCGACGACATCAACTACGCCGCATTTCTAGAGAGGCAGAACAACGAGGAGCGCGCGGGGCAGGCCGGACTGTTCGACCTGCTCGCAAAGACCAAGGTGGTCAACACCGCCTTCGCGTCCGGCCTTCGCCGCATCGTAGACGCCCCGGCCAATAACCTAAGCGCTGTCCGCCGCCAGGCCTCGGCCTACCGCGACTGGGAGACCTCCGCCGCGTATGTCCATGCCCTGCACGTGGCCGACGCCTGGTGCGCCGCGTTCGTGTGGCACAAAGCCAAGGACGCGCCGCCTCCGATCACCCATGACATCTTCCGTGGCCTCCAGGATCCGGACGCCAGGTCCGCCTCCCAGGCCACCCACGACGAGATCGCACGGCTCCAGCGGCAATACCGCTTCTTCCACTGGCATCTGGAGTTTCCCGAGATCTTCACTGTCCCGGAGCACGTCTCTACCGTTGGCGTGGACCCGGCCACCGGCTGGGCGGGCGGCTTCTCCTGCGTTCTCGGCAACCCGCCCTGGGACAAGGTCGATTTCGAAGACAAGAAGTACTTCAGCGTAGTCGAGCCCTCCATTGCGGCGATCGCCGGTACAGCCCGGCGGATCCGTATCGCTGAGTGGGCCCAGGAGAACCCGGAGGCGGGAAGGCGATACAGGGCCGAGCGTCGCAAGGTAAAAGCCACATTTCACTTCGCGGGAGACTCTGGGGTCTACCCCCTGTGCGCGAAGGGCCTTACGGTCAAGGGCGTCACTATGCTCCAAACCGACCAGCTCTTCGCCGAGTGCTTCGCGTCTATCGTGGCCGCAGAGGGGCGCTTCGGCTGCATCATTCCGACGGCCATCGCAACAAGTGCGGGAGCGCAGCACCTCTTCAGCGACCTAGCCCGGCGCGGTGCCATCGCCTCCCTGTACGATTTCGAGAACCTCAAACCGCTCTTCGTCGGGGTGGACTTCCGCTACAAGTTCTGCCTGCTCTCGCTGACGGGTCGGGAGTTGGGCGAACCGACAGCGAAGTTCGCCTTCTTCCTTCTGGATACAACCGATCTTGACGACGCCGAGCGTGTCTTTGTACTCAGCCCGGCGGAGATCCGCCTCATCAACCCCAACACCGGCACCCTCCCCATCTTCCGCTCCCGTCGAGATGCGGACCTGACCGCTGCGGTCTACCGCCGCATTCCAGTGCTGTGGGACGAGACTGAGAAGAATGGCAACCCCTGGGGTATCACCTTCAAGGCGACCTTCTTCCACATGACGGACGACTCCGACCTTTTCCGCGACCGACAGCAACTGGAGGCAGAGGGCTGGGAGTTGCGCGGAAACGTCTTCCTGCGAGATCGAGAGAGGATGCTGCCGCTGTACGAGGGGAAGATGGCACACCACTTCGACCATCGCTGGAACTCCTACTACGGCAACGGAAATGAGGACCGCCGGCGCCTGACCCTCACAGAGAAGCAGGACCCCCTAGCGGCCGCCGACCCGCGCTACTGGGTAGCGGAGAACGGGCTCATCTCATCGGTCAGGAAGAACAAGCAGGTGGAGGTCCCGGGGGTCGCCCTGCGACTGAAGGACATGGGCTGGGATCGGGACTGGCTCTGCGGCTGGCGTGACGTATGCCGCACGACGGACGAGCGCACGGCCATCCCCGCCTTTCTCCCTCGCACTGCGGTCGGACACAAATTCCCTTTGATGCTGCCGGGCGTCTCACCGATCCTCACCGCGGCGCTCATGGCTGCCCAAAGCTCTCTGGTCTTTGATTATGTAAGCCGCCAAAAGATCGGCAGCACCAGCATGGGACTTTACATCTGGAAGCAGCTACCCGTGCCCACCCCCGACGGACTCACCCCCCATACCCCGTTTTTGACGCCCCGTGTTCTCGAACTCGTCTACACCGCTCACGACATGGCTGGACTCGCCCGCGACCTCGGTGACCGTAGTGCCCCCTTCCAGTGGGACGAAGAACGACGCGCCCAGATCCGCGCCGAGCTGGACGCTTACTTCTTCCATCTCTACGGCATCAGTCGAGCCGACGTCGACTACATCCTGGAGACCTTCCAGACCCAGAACGGCGGCCTGAAGAACAACGAGATCGCAAAGTACGGCAGGTACCGCACCAGGGATCTCGTCCTCGCCGGGTATGACCGGATGGCCGCTGCCGGTGTCAGCCCGACCAACCCGCTTGTGGACGGCGGAAATTACACGTCCATTGTCACCCCGTCTCCGGGGTACGGTCCTCGGCACCTGACCTCGGGCACCATGCCTGTCGGCCAACGGGGACGCGAGGATGCGTGATGGCGGATTCGGCGCATCCCAAGCTCCTGATCTGCCTGCCCACGGTGCGGGCATGGCAACCAACCCAGAAGAGGACCAATCGCTGCGCGTCTGACGAGATTGTCTTTGGCCTGGCCGTCATCGCGAAGAAGTTCGCCGACATCCTCGGCGCCTACGTCTACCTGCCGGTGTCCACCGCCGTCACCCCCACCGTTGTCGGAGGCATTGCCTGATGTCCGCCACCGCCCGCAACCAGGTCTTCTCCACTGTCCACACCATCGGCGGTCTGCTTCCCGCCGAGATGCTGGTCCGGATCTCCCAAGGCAAGGACGTCACCGGTTCCCGACCCGCCGATTACCGCGTGGTCGGCTCGCGTTCAGTACGAGACGACGCTGAACGCCACTGGGCCTTCCTCAAGTCAATCTGGGAGGAGTTGCGCGAAAAGCTTCCCGGCACTCCGGAGGCCGAGACTCCGGCGGACCCGACTGGTATTGCGATCACCCAGTGGCTTGAACCGCTGTTCGCGGAGCTCGGCTTCGGCAGCTTGACCGCGATCGGAGCGTCCGGCATCGCGGCGGGCGACGGCGGCAAGACTTTCCCGATCAGCCACCGCTGGAACCACGTGCCGATCCACCTGGTCGTGTGGAATGCTTCTCTGGACAAGCGGCCGGCCGGTGGGGGCAGCGTCTCGCCGCAGTCGCTCCTTCAGGAGTTCCTGAACCGGTCCGAGGCCCACTTGTGGGGTGTGCTCACCAACGGGCGACAGGTCAGGCTGCTGCGCGACTCCAGCGCGCTCGCCACCGCCTCGTACGTCGAGTTCGACCTAGAGGCCATCTTCGACGGCGAGCTGTTCAGCGAGTTCGTCCTGCTGTACCGGCTGCTACACGTTTCCCGCTTCGAGGTGGTCGACGGCGCCGCTGCGACGTGCTGGCTGGAAATGTGGCGTACCGAGGCCATTCAGACGGGCATCCGGGCACTCAAGCACATTCGTTCCGGTGTGCAGGAGGCAGTCGCAGCCCTCGCGAGCGGCTTTCTGAAGCACCCTGCCAACGGGCGGCTACGGGAGGGCCTTGACGCAGACGCACTGCAGCATGCGCTACTGCGCTTCGTCTACCGATTGCTCTTCGTCTTCGTGGCCGAGGACCGAGGCATCCTGCACACGCCGAGCGCAGACGCCGAGGCGCGAGAGCGCTACCATCGGTATTTTTCAACAGCACGGCTACGACGCGTAGCTCGGCACCATCGAGGTGGTCCGCACACGGATCTCTACCAAGCGCTGAGCTTAGTGCTGGACGGATTGGCTAGGGATGAGGGTCGACCAGAACTGGGACTGCCGGCCCTCGGCGGCATCTTCGAGGAGTCTGATACGGATCGCTTGTTAGCCGGCCTCTCCCTTTCCAACGAGGCGCTACTGTCGGCTGTCCGTCAGCTGTCTCAGGTCAAGGACAAGACCTCCAACCGCTACCGGACCATCGACTACCGGAACCTGGGAGCGGAAGAACTGGGATCCATCTACGAGTTCCTGCTCGAACTCCGCCTGACACCTTCGGCCGACATGCGCTCCGCGCGGATGGTGGAAGTCGCCGGCAATGCCCGCAAGACGACGGGTTCCTTCTATACCCATTCTGCGATCATTGAGTGCTTGCTCGATTCTGCGCTCGATCCAGTGCTCGATGACGCGGTGAGGCGAGGTCTCATTCGTGCTACAGCCTCGGACGGAGCTAGCCAGACTGCGTGCGTTGTCGATGAGTTGCTGAAGGTATCAGTCTGTGATCCCGCGTGTGGGTCGGGCCATTTCCTTGTTGCCGCAGCCCGCCGTATCGCGAAGCGGATCGCCGCAGTTCGAGAAGGAAGCCCAGAGCCAACCCCTAATGCTGTCCGCTCCGCGATGTGGGAGGTGGTCACCCACTGCATTTACGGGGTGGATTTGAACCCGATGGCGGTGGAACTGGCTAAGGTTTCCCTGTGGTTGGAGGCTCTGAAGCCCGGAAAGCCCCTCGGCTTTCTTGATGCACACATCAAGCAGGGGAATGCCTTGGTCGGGGCGACGCCGGCTTTGCTTGCCCAGGGTATCCCCACCGATGCGTTCGCCCACGTCGAGGGAGACGAAGTGGGCGTCGTCAGTGGCCTGAGAGCTATCAACAAAAGGGAACGCGAAGGACATGTTACCCTGTTCCTTTCGGACAACGAACAAGAGATTTCGGTGTCTAATGCGGCCTTCGCGGACGAGATGCACTCCATTACTACCCGGAAGACCAATACGCTGAGCGACGTGCGTGAGCAGTCTGTGGAGTTTCAGAAGTGGTTGAACAGCCCGGCCTATCTCCATGCGGTGCATGTCGCAGACGCCTGGTGTTCGTCGTTCTTCTGGAAGAAGACGGCGGACGCGCCGCGCCCGGTCACCCAGGAGGTCTTCCGAGCACTGGCGGAGCGGGATGGCGCGGGCGCATCGGCGGCTACGCGTCACGAAATCGTAAAGCTGGCCCGCAGGTACAGCTTCTTTCATTGGCACCTCGAGTTTCCGGAGATCTTCCAGGTAGCCGATAATGTCGACCGCGACGCAACGGGCGAAACCGGGTGGACGGGAGGGTTTTCATGCGTGCTCGGAAATCCTCCATGGGACTCGCTCAGCCCAGACGAGAAAGAGTTTTTCTCCACCTACAACACTGATGTGCGGGCAATGAAGAGAGATGCGCGCGAGACAGCCATTGCGGATCTGTTAGAGAGCCCAGTGATCCGGGAGCGATGGGACGCGTCCCGGCGTGACCTTTACGCGCTTGTCCATTTCCTTAAGCGCAGCGGCCGCTACCGGTTGTTTGCTCAAGGGAATCTCGGGAAGGGCGACTTCAACGTCTACCGCATGTTCGTGGAATCCGCTCTCACCCTGACTGCCAATGGAGGCGCCGCCACGCAGGTCACGCCTTCGAACATCTACAACGGGGCGAATGCGCAGGCTATCCGGGCGGAGCTCTTCGACCACTGGGATTTGCGACTCATGCTCGGTTTCATCAACACAGGGGAGGAGTGGTTCGATGGAGCGGACGGCACCATGCGCTTCGGCGCGTACTCGGCAAGGCGCGCAGGAAGGACCTCAACGTTCTCCGTCGGTTTCCAGATCAAAAATCCCACGGACCTGGCCACTGCGCTGAAGAGCCCGCCTCGGTTGTCTGTCGAAGTGGTGCGCAGCCAGTCCCCGGATGCCTTGGCCATCGGTGACACGGTAGGCGGCACCGACTCGGAGGTCACCGATCATCTCTACCGTCAGTGGCCAGCATTTTCGACGATTTCCCATGACTTTCCGCATAGGGTCTACCAGCGTGAAATCGACATGGGAAATGATCGCGATCGGTACACTGATGAGGAGCCCGGCCTTTCGCTATTCGAAGGAAGAATGGTAGGCCAGTACGATCATCGGGCCAAGGCGTACGTTTCCGGCAGGGGCCGGTCGGCGGTGTGGGATGAGCTGGAGTTTGGTTCTCCGAAAAAGGCCATTGTTCCGCAGTGGGTCGTGCCGCAGCGGAACATCCCAAACAAGACGAAGGGCCGCATCAGCCAATACCGCATCGGCTTCTGTGGTGTCACAGCGCCGCGCAACGAACGATCTCTCGTGGCGGCGCTGATCCCACCGCAGGTGATCTGCGGTCACTCTGTTCCCACGATCTACTTCGGCGAGAATTTCGAGTGGGCTTATCCGCTCTGGCTTGGCGCAGCCAACTCCATGTGCCTTGACTTTCTCGCTCGAAAGAAGGTGACGTTGAACATGCAGTTGGGAGTGCTGGATAGTCTTCCATTCCCGCGCCTTCGCCTCGGCGACCCACTCCTTGACCGCCTCGCCCCGCTTGTCCTTCGGCTCACCTGCACCAGTCCGGAGATGACTCCATTCTGGAACAGAATGGGCGAGTTCGGCTGGACGTCCTTCGTCCCCGAGGAACAAGTTCCAAGTGAGGCTCTTGTCGACGACGCCTCCCGGGCCGAAGCGCAGGCCGAGATCGACGCCGTGGTGGCCAAACACCTTTTCAACCTCGACCGCAGGCAGCTTGAGTACATTCTGACTACGTTCCCTACCCTCGAACGCAAGGAGCGGCGGAAGTACGGTGACTACCGCACTCGAGCCCTCGTCCTTCGTGCCTTCGATAAGGAATGAGGTAATGGTGCTGGTCGCGTGACTGGCTGGCCGTAGTCTTCTGCTTTACCCACCAATCGTCACCGAAGGGGTACCTCCTGCCAAAAGCTCGCCTTCGCCAACAGCTTCTGTGAGAGCTATGACGTCCAGGAGAGGCCGGTCAGGGCCCGGCGTACGGAAGGCGATGGCGAAGTTCCAGAAGGTCAGCATCTCCGAGTTGCACGCGGACAAGGGCCTGCATCTGGAGTCGGTGAACAATGCCCGCGACCCGCGGATGCGGACCATCCGCATCAACGAATTCTGGCGCGGAGTGGTGCTGGCCCAGACGACGGCAGCGACACCTTCCTCCTGTTGAACGTCGTATCCAACGACGACGCGTACAACTGGGCGGGGAAGAGGATCTACACGGCCGCGCAGGCCGTTGAGTCCGCAATGTCGTCGCCATCGAGCAACTTACCCCCGCCCTGGAGAGAGCTGCGGCGCAGGCCCCGACGCTGCTATTCGCCAAGCACTCCGAGACCGCGCTACGGCACGTCGGCATCGACGACCAGGTGCTGTGCGCAGTGTGGACAATCATCGACAAGCCGCAGTTGGAAGCCTTCGGCACCCTGCTGCCCGAGGACCAGTTCGAAGTCCTACAGTTCCTCGCCGAAGGCTTCTCGCCCGATGAGGTGTATCGCGACGTCTTCGCCGAACGTTGACCTGCCGACGTCGCCCCCTCCGCCACCCGGAAGCCTTGCGGTGGCGATCGCCAACACCAGCAGCCGCATTACGCTCGTCACGTTGGACGGTGCCGCGCAGGCGTTGGAGTGCAGCCGGCAGTAGGTGTGGCGGATCGAGGCGGGCCTGAGCGCGGTGCGCGGGCTCGACGTGCGGGCGATGTGTGAACTGTACGGCGCGACGCCCGAGCTGACCGGTGCGCTGACCGGCCTGGCCGCGAGACGCGGACGAAGGGTTGGTGGCACGCCTACGGCGACACCGTTCCCGACTGGTTCGAGCTGTACGTCGGCCTGGAGGCCGCGGCCGGTCGGCTCCGGGAACACGACGACACGCTGGTTCCCGGGCTGCTGCAGACCCGGGGCTACGCGTCCGCGGTGTGTCAGCACCGGTCGGGCATGACCGACGACGAGCGGGAGCGCCCGGTCGAGGTGCGGCTGCAACGGCAGGCGCTGCTGCGGCGGCGGCTGCCTCCGCCGCCCCGGTTCGACGTCATGCTCTCCGAGGCGGTGCTGCTGCGCGTCGTCGGCGGCCCGGCGACGATGGCGGAACAGCTCCGGCATCTGGTGGAGATGGGCCGGCTGCCGCACGTCTCGATCCGGGTCGTGCCGCTGGCCGCCGGCCTGCACTTCGGTGCCGTTGCGGGTGCCTTCGTGCTGCTTGACTTCCCGCCCGGCAACCGCGTCGAGCCCGAGCCGTCGGTCGTCTACAGCGAGTCGTTGACCGGTGCGCTCTACCTCGACCGGAAGGAGGAACTTGCCGCCTACGAGCGGATCTGGGCAAGCCTCGACTCGCTGGCCCTGGATGAGGGGCAGTCCCGGCGCCTGATCACCAAGATCTCCGAGGAGGTTCACCATGGCTGACCTGACCGGCGCCCGGTGGCGCACGAGCACCCGCAGCGGCGACAACGGCGGCAACTGCGTAGAGGTCGCCGACAACCTGCCCGGCGTCGTCGCCGTACGCGACAGCAAGGACCGGACCGGTCGGCCCTCACCTTCACCCCCGACTCCTGGGCCAGCTTCGTCCACGCCGCCAAGTCGTCGCGCTGAGGCCGCGAGGCGGTGCGAGCCTGGAGGACCCGCCCGGGTCGCGCCGCCTCCCCGAGTGGCCGCGGTGTGCCGGAAAGCCGACGAGGCGATTGGGCCGTTCGAGGGCAATTCCGGCCTCACGTCGGTTGCTCCGCCCGCTGTTGATCTGGTTGTCTTGCCGGCTCAGGGGCACGTCCGGAGTAGACGGGGAGCCGAGTATGGTCGCGGCTCGCGAGACGACGCTGCAGGAGTTGCTGGAGGGCGCGAAGCAGTATCAGGTGCCGCTCTACCAGCGCACGTACTCGTGGACCAAGCTTCAGCTCGAGCGGCTCTGGAACGACATCCTGAAGCTGGCGGAGGACCAGGTCGCTGACCCGAGCGCCACGCACTTCATCGGCTCCCTCGTGCTCGCGCCCAGCCCCGCGAACGGCCCCACGGGCGTGGCCGAGTATCTGGTGGTGGACGGGCAGCAGCGGCTCACCACCCTGACCATCCTGCTCTGCGCCATCCGCGACCGCCGTGCGCAGCATGAGGGCCCCATGCACCGCGACCGGCTCAACCAGCAGTATCTGGTCAACGTGTGGAAGTCGGAGCGGCAGCGGTTGAAGCTTGTGCCGACCCAGGCCGACCGGGCCGCCTACCTGGCCTGCCTGGATTCCACCCCGCAGGCCGGCGGCGCGGACCCGGTCGGTGCGGCGTACCGGTTCTTCGTCGCGCAGCTGGCCGCCGCCGACGACCCGGACGACCCGCTCGACATCGAACGCATCGAGAACGCCGTCATCTCCGGGCTGGCGCTGGTGTCGGTCACTGCCCAGCCCGGGGACAACGTCCACCGGATCTTCGAGTCGCTCAACAACACCGGCCTGAAGCTCACCCAGGCCGACCTGCTGCGCAACTACCTCTTCATGCGACTGCCCAGCCGGGGCGAGACCGTCTACCGGTCCCTGTGGCAGCCGCCGACCCGCGGGTGAAGCAGACCGACGTCTACTCGGCGCAGCAGGCCCGGCTCAACAGGCTGCGGTCCGAGGAGGAGATCGAGGCGGAGGTGCAGCGGTTCAGCCGCCTCGGCGCCCTCCTGCGGGTCATCCTCCACCCCGGCGAGGAGCAGCATTCGGGCGTACGGCGGCGGCTGGAGCGGCTGAGCGCTTGGGGTACGACCACGGTTTACCCGCTCCTGCTGCACCTGCTCGACCGCAGGGAGCAGGGGACCGCGACCTCCGAGCAGGTCGCCTCGGCGATGCTGTACGTGGAGAGCTTCTTCGTCCGGCGTCTGCTGATCGGACGGGCCACCGCCAACATCAACCGGATCCTGCTCTCCGTCGTCACCGAGATGAGCAAGGACCTCCCGGTGGACGAGGCGGTGCGGGCATACCTGTCGGTCGGCCGCAAGTACTACGCCACCGACTCCAGCGTACGCGCTGCGGTGCGGTCCATCCCGTACTACCTCAACGGCCGGCCCCACCAGCGCAACCTGGTGCTGCGGTGGCTGGAGGAGTCGTACGGCAGCAAGGAGCCGGTGTCGCCGGACTCGCTGACCATCGAGCACGTGCTGCCGCAGACCCCCACCACGGAGTGGCGGCAGATGCTGAGCACCGACCTGGGGCCGGAGGAGAACTTCCGCGAGGCGCACGAGGCCCTGGTCCACACGCCGGGGAACCTGACCCTCACCGGATACAACTCCGAGCTGAGCAACAGCTCCTTCCCGGTTAAGCCGCGTCCAGCTCGGCAAGAGCGGGATCGTGCTCAACCAGGAAATCGCCGCGCAGGATCGGTGGGGCCGCCGCGAAATCCACGCCCGCGGAGACGCCCTCGCCGATCGCATTGTCTCCATCTGGCCGGGGCCGACCGAGCAGGCGGCTGACCAGTCGGAGGTGGCGTGGGATGTCATGACCAAGGCCCTCGCCGAGCTGCCCGCCGGCTCCTGGACCACGTACGGCGACCTGGCCGCCCTCATCGGTAGCCACCCGGTGCCGGTCGGCGCCCGACTTGCCAACTACCCGCTTCCGAACGCGCACCGGGTATTGCAGGTCGAAGGCATCGTCTCGCCCAACTTCCGGTGGGCGGATGCGGAGCGCACCGACGACCCGCGGGACCTGCTGCGCGCGGAAGGCGTTGAATTCGACCAGTACGGCCGGGCTGACCAGGCCCAGCGCATCGGCACCGAAGATGGCGCAGCTGGCTGGTGTCACGCCGGAGGACCTGCCTGAGCGGCTGCCCCGCCCGCGTTCCGACGACGACCGCAGCTACGGTGAGCGGTTCATCGAGCAGGTGACCGCCCTCCAGGGTCCGGCCGTGGCCACCGCCACCCACGTCGTGCTCGACGCGTGGACCACGATGGGCGGCAGCCTCTCCTACGGCACTGGCGGCGAAACCTCCTGCTTCCTGATGGCGCGCGGTAAGGAGCACGAACTCGGCAACATCTGGCCGGCAGCGATCCAGGGCGATTGCGTAGTCGATCGGCGGGCGCCCTGAGCTGGTGATGTGCGTAGTGACTGGCCTGTGTGGAGGCCGGAAGAGCGGGTGAGATCGCGTCGGTGATCATGGAGTTCTCTACGCTTCACGACACCCCGAGGACCTCACCCGCCGATGTCATCATGCCCGATCCCCGCACTGTCCGCC
>NZ_JAEVHJ010000085.1:0-22878 GCF_016802855.1 Micromonospora sp. ATA51
AACAAACTCAAGCGCGACTTCCGCACGCTGATGGCTCAGCGTGGTGTCGACCTGTCCTACGGGCGCACGTTGCCTCGGTTGTTGCGCGGCGCGGGACTCATCGACGTCGAAGCCGACGCCTTCTTCCCGATGACCGGCGCTGCCTGCACCCTGCTGGAGCAGCCACCGTGGCGCAGATCCGCGACCGGCTGGTCGCCGCCGGCCTGGCTACCAACGAAGAAGTCGACCGGCATCTCGACAACGTCGCAGCGGGACTTCTCGACCTCGCCACCTCGCCCATGATCTCGTCCTGGGGCCGGAAACCTGCTTGAATCACTCGGAAATCCGCACGACCGGTCCACCGGCACGGCTACGGGTCCCGCCCCCACATCCTCCTCTCGGCGCGAGCGGACACCGCCACCCGGGACGTTGCACCGCGCGGATCGCGGCATGAGCGCGCACGTGATCAAGCGCTCAGGTTCAGCAGATGACTTGGGTGGCCTCTGTGTCACTGCAACACGTCGACAGCGATCACCGTGACTGGGCTTGACCCGTTTCGACGGACAGGGTCGATGTGGTGATTTCACGCTACCTTGCTGGCGGGTACCGGGCTGAGGCTGGTGGTCTCGTAGGCGGTGGGGCTGAGGTAGCCGAGGCTGGAATGCCGGCGGCGGGTGTTGTACCAGCCTTCCACGTACTCGAATATTGCCTGGCGGGCGGCTTTGCGGGTGGGCCAGGCCTGCCGGTGCAGCAGTTCGGTCTTGATGGTGGCGAAGAACGACTCCGCGACGGCGTTGTCCCAGCACTGCCCGCGCCGGCCCACCGATAGCCGTACGTCGTGGCGGGCGGCGAGGCGGGCGTGCTGGGCGCTGGTGTATTGGGCGGATTCAATCGGTCGTCGCAACACCGGGTTGTTGGAGCGATCGTAGGTGTTCGTCGAGGACTTCGGCTGGAGTCTTCCAGCCGAGAGTTTTCCGGGGTCTGCTGTTGAGCGCGTGAGCGACAGCGTTGATCTCGTCGGCGCTCCATCTGGACAGGTCGGTGCCTTTCGGGAAGTACTGCCGCAGCAGCCCGTTGGTGTTCTCGTTGCTGCCGCGTTGCCAAGGGCTATGCGGGTCGGCGAAGAACACCGGGACTCCGGTCTCGACCGTAAACCGTGCATGCGCAGACAACTCCTTGCCGCGATCCCATGTCAGCAATCTGCGGAGCTGCTCGGGCAGCGTCGTGATCGTCTCGGCGAGGGCTTTGCTCATCGTGATCGCCCCATACCCGGCGAGAGCCGGCCCGTTTTTCGTCCGCGGGATCACACCCCAGCCGTCCTCGCGTGGTAGGTGGATCAGCATCGTGAACCTGGTCGTCCGCTCGACCAGAGTCCCGATCGCGGAACGCTGCAAACCGATGATCAGATCTCCTTCCCAGTGCCCGGGGACGGCGCGGTCCGCGGCTTCGGCGGGACGTTCACTGATCAGCGTGTCGCTGGTGACGTGCGCCCATGCGCGTTGTTTCGCGCGTGCCCGAGGGACGCGAAGCGCCCGACCGGTCCGCAAGCAGGTGACCAGTTCGCGCTTGAGAGCACCACGGCTCTGGACGTAGAGCGCCTGGTAGATCGCCTCGTGACTGATGCGCATCGACTCATCCTCCGGAAACTCGGCCCTGAGCCTTCGGGAGATCTGCTCCGGACTCCACCCGTTCACCCATGCCCGGTCGCTCCGGTGGGGCTTGTTGCGGCCCTTCCACTGTGGGCCCTTCGGCCCGGCGACCGGACGGCCGTCCACTGTCCGGATCGCACCGGCAAGCCGTTGCTGGACATACTCCCGGAGTCGCTCATTCGTGAGCAGCTTCGCGGTCTTCGGCCGGCGGGCTCGACGCTCGGCATGCCACTGCGCGGTCGAGGCCTTGTAGTCCAACCGGTATGTCCTGGTCGAGGCGTTGCGCCGCAACTCCCGCGAGATCGTCGACGGGTCTCGGCCGAGCTGGCGTGCGATCTCGCGGACGCCCATGCCTTGCGCCTTCGACAGAGCGATGCCTTCGCGTTCGCTGAACGACAGATACCGGCCCGACACCGTTGCGGGCAACGCAGGATTCACGCCGCCAGCGTGCCGGAACCACCGGAATCCAACCGGCGACGACACGCCCGCCGCCGTGGCCGCGTCCTCGGTCATCACACCACGACTGATCGCCGCCCAGAATTTGACCCTGTCCTCACGCCACGCCACCGTCGGTCGTCCCGGCGAGGGAATCTGACCCCGATACTCCCGAACCCGCTTCTGCCCCGGCCCATACGCCATCGCTTCACCCTTCCGACGAGGTGTTGCGACGACCGGTTGAATTCACCCTGACAGCCGCGATCGGAGTGAAAGACCAGGCCCGAGGCGGGCCGGCGGCGTACGAGGGCGTCGGTGAGGGCGGCGTCGACCAGGTCGGTGCGCAGGTGATCGGCGATCACGCCACCGCCCACCCCGCTGCGGCGTCATCGCAGGCAGCGATGGCGCAATCACCGCGTACTCGGCATCAGTGATCTCGAACCGTCCACTCACGACAACTGAATACCGCACCCCTAACCGCAAGATCCAGGAAACACGCCCTAGGTGACTGGTGTGGAACGGTGGTTTGGTCGGGCTGTGCGGCCAGCCATCGTTGCCTGAGCGTGATGGCGGGGTCGGTGACGTCGCTGGGGTGGTCTGGGCGTCGAACCGTTGCTGGATAGGCGTTGTGGGTCTTTCATGCCGTGTGTTCGAGGGTGTTGTCCGGCTGGCCTGAGGGCGTCTGTCTCATGCGGGCTGGAGGGTCCAGCCGTGTTGGCGGGTGTGGGTGAGGCCGAGGGTGGCGAGTCGGGCGAGGTTGACCGCGGCGGCGAGGAGGGTGAAGTCGGCGGCGATCCGGGTTCGGCCGCGCATGCGGGCGCGTCGGCCGCCGTGACGGCGGCGCATGAGGTGGGCGATCTTGCGTTCGACTTTGGGTCGGGTCGTGCGGTAGTCGGCTTGCCAGGCGGCGTCGGTCTGGCGGGTGCGGGCGGTGGTGAGGTGGGCTTCATGGTGGCCGATGGTGATGCTGCGCCCGGTCTTGGACTCGGTGCAGTGCCCGCGCAGCGGGCAGGTAGCGCAGGCGCTGCCGAAGTCGGCCCTGCCGGCGTTGCGGTCGTGGCCTTGCACCGGCCGGATCGGGATCGTGACGCCGCCCGGGCAGGTGACCTGCTGGCGTTGCAGGTCGATGTCGAAGCGGTCCTTGGTGAACTTCCCGGCGGGGGCGTTCGGTGGCTGGACCTTGGTCTTGATGTCGATCCCAGCGGCGTCGAGCCGGTCGAGGACCTCGCCGGCGCCGTAGGCGGCGTCGCCGTAGACCGCTGCGGTGTCCTCGGCGGGCTCGTTGGCGTCGGTGAGATCGGTGATGAGGTCGGCGACCGGCTCGGCGTCGCCGGTGTTGCCGGCGGTGACCGTGGTCGCAGTGATGATCTCGGCGTCGGGGTCGACGGCTATGTGGCCTTTGTAGCCGTCGAAGCCGCGGTGGCTGGTCTTGTGCCCGTGCCGGGCCTCGGGGTCAACGGTGGAGATCACCCGGTCCGGGGCGACCTTGCGGGCGATGCGCAGCACGCCGTCGTCGCCGGTCTCCAAGTCCTGGCCCAGCACCGTGGCCAGCAGCCGCGTCGCCTGACCGACCGGCTCGGGCAGCGTCAGCCCGTCGAGGACGGCCAGCAGCGCGTAACCGTCGCGGGCCCGGGAGTCGACCAGGGCATCACGGGCGGTCTTGTCGTCCCAGTCGATGACCGGCTTGCCGGTCGTGGTGTAGTCATCCCCGCTGGCCAGGACAGCCCGCAACCGTGCGGCCAGGTCGCCGTCGGCGGTGGCGAGCAGCCCCCGGACCGCCGAGCGGATCAGCGTGACCGTGTCCATCGTGGCGACCGCGTCATACAACGGTGTGGAATCGAGGACCCGCCGCCGACCCAGCAACCCCGCCGCCCGGGCGGCGTCCAACGCCACCTCGAACACCCGGTCCGGCCGGTCGGAGCGGCGCAGCCGTTCCCGCATGTCCACCAGCACCGTGTGAGCGAACCCGACCCGGCCGGCGCCGTCCCAGCCGCCGACCCCGGCGGCGTAACGCCAGCGCGCGTCGAACGTGAACCGGTCCACCGCCTCCCGATCCGACAGCCCCTCGAGGCGTTGCAGGACCATCACCGTGGCCACCACCGACGGCGGCACCGACCGGCGACCGATCTGCGCGAACAGGTCGGTGAACATCCCGTCCGGAAACAGCATCTGCCGATGCTCATGCAGGAACGCGAAGATCGAGTTCGCCGGCAACGCCTCTTCACAGAACCGGGTCACCGGATCCAGCAGATCCAACTGCTGCGAAGCCACACCCAACGCCACACCGGCAAACTATCAGCAATCGACAGAAAGCGATGGCCGCCACGCCGGTGACGGCCATCGTTTAACACCAGTCACCTAGCCGAGTTCGACGAGTCTGGCGAGGTTCGCCAGGGCGATGCGCGTACCCGTCTCGTTGTCTTCGGCCGGGATCGCGTCGGGAATGCCGTCATGAACGACGACGACTTCTGCGCCGCCGTCCACGTCGGTGAGCGTCGTGGTCATGGTCATCGCGCCGCGGAGCGCGGGATCGTCGGTCTCGAACTCGACGACCTCGACCACCTGCTGGTCGGGCACGATCTTGACGAAGTGGCCGTGGTAGCTGTCGGTGTGTGCCGTTGACTTGCCGGTATTGTCCGGCGCCTCGTAGGTGAGCGAGACGCGCAACGAGCCGCCCTCGCGCGCGTCGAACTCGTGTACGTGGCCGCTCATGCCGGTGGGCACTCGCCACTTGGCGACTGCGGCCGGGTCCAGCAGTGCCCGATAGACGGCTGAGCGCGGTGCCTTGACGAGTTGGGATACCTGGGTCGAGTACATGGAGCGAATCTAGTGTCCGGCGCTCGGGATCGTGGCGCACTCACATCGGCTATGACAGCGCAGCGCGGTGGGCTGGGCGCGGCCAACGCGCGGACAGCGGCAGATGCGGATACCGAATCAAACGCGGGTGCGGGCCCGCAGCCCCGGTGGTAGCGGCGGCTCGTCGCGTGTTGTGCCGCCCGAGCCGAGACGACGTCGTCGCGCAACAGCACGGCCAGGGTCGTCGTACGTGCCATACCGGCCAGATGTGACGGCGTCACGACCACCAGCCCTACCTGCGACGCAGTTGGGGGCGTTGACGCCGCAGGCGGGCCTGGAGACTTGAAGGCGATGGTCGGCCCGTCTCCTTGGTGAGTGGCCTTGTTCAGTCGATCGTGAGCTGGGTGGGGGTGCCGCGCCGCCAGACCGTACGCAGGTTCAGCGTGTCGCCGATACGGGTGGTGGGGTCGCCGTCGACGAGGAGCAGGTCCGCGCGCAGGCCGGCGGCGATGCGCCCGCGGTCGTCGAGTCCGAAGCGGCGGGCGGGTGATTCCGGCACCTTGATCGGGCACCAGGTCAGCAGGTTGTTCGGGCGCTCCAAGGTCGAGTGGCTGGTCAGCCTTAAGGTTGTCGATGACCTTGATCGGCATGTTGTTTGGGAGCCTCGTCCGTTGCAGTCAAGATCGGCATCTTGTTCGGGCGCCATGGTGAGGTTGCTGTCGACGGCGTCGGTGGGCTTCGCCGTGGGGGCGGGGTGACGAGGGACTGGCTGAGGGAGAGTTGGATGTCTGTGGCTGTGGTGACCGGGTCGGCGGGCCTCATCGGTTCGGAGGCCGTACGGATGCTCACGTCGAGCGGATATCTCGTGGTCGGTTTCGACAACGATCTGCGGAGCAAGTTCTTCGGTCCGGAGGCTTCCACTCGTCCGACGTTGCGCCGGCTCTCCACGGACCTCGGCGCCAGCTACGTGCATCACGATGTCGACGTCCGCGACCGTGAAGCGGTCGGCGCGGTGTTTCGCCGGTATGGCAAGGACATCGCGGTGATCGTGCACGCCGCCGCGCAGCCGGGACACGCGAAGTGGTCGATGGGTGACCCGATCGAGGAATTCGAGATCAATGCGACGGCGACGCTCGGGCTGCTGGAGGCGGCCCGGCAATGGTGCCCGGAGGCGGTCTTCCTGTTCTGCAGCACCTCGAAGGTCTACGGCGACCGGATCAACAGCTTGCCGATGCGCGAGCTGGCGACGCGGTGGGAGATCGAGGCCGGTCACGAGTACCAGAACGGCGTCACCGAGACGATGTCCATCGACGGATCGACGCACACCTCGCTGGGGATGTCCAAGGTCGCCGCGGACATCATGGTCCAGGAGTACGGGCTGCATCACGGCCTGCGAGCGGCGGCCTTCCGCAACTGCGTGATCGCCGGCTCGGCGCATGCGGCCAGCAAGTCGCACGGCATGCTGGGCTACATCATGCAGGTCGTGGCACGGCGCCGGCCGTACACGGTGCTCGGCTATGGCGGGAAGCAGGTCCGCGACGTCCTGCACGTCTCGGATCTTGTCCGCGCCTTCGCGGCGGTCATCGCCGATCCGCACCCGGGGGCCGTATACAACATGGGTGGCGGACGGTATTCCAGCTGCTCGGTGCTCGAGGCCATCCGGTTGGCGGAGGAGATCAGCGGTCACGAGGTCACGTTGTCCTTCGAGGAGCAGACGAGGGTCGGCGACCACATCTGGTGGATCGGCAGCAACGAGTTGTTCCAGCGGCACTATCCAGATTGGGCGCCGGAGTACGACGTCAAGGCGATGCTGCAGGAGATCTACGACGTCAACGACGGCTGGCGGACGCAAGCCTGATCCCGGACCCGGCGTCCCCTCCAGCACGCGCACGAAGACCACGGCAGCGAAGACCGACCCCGCCGATTGATGACCCGGCGCCGCGACACCACCCCGCCGCCCCGCGCAGGGAAGGCATCCTCATCTCGGCACGACCGCGCCGGTCGCTGCCGTTCCTCCGTCACGCGCTGTGACACCCGGTCGGCGGCAGACATCCCATGTTCTGAGGTTGTCAAGAAGTGGGCTGGAGATGTGCCCAGGCGGTTGCCTCGTCGTAGGTCGTATTGGTTTTGAGGCAGCCGTGCAGGATGCCGACGAGGCGGTTGCCGAGTTGGCGTAGGGCGGCTTGGTGGCCGGTGCCGCGGGCGCGGAGGGCGTCGTAGTAGGCGCGGGCGCCGGGTGAGCCTTTCAGGGCGCAGAATGCCCATTGGTGGACGGCGTCGGCGAGTCGTCGGTTGCGGGCGTAGCGGGCCAGCACGATGGTGCGGGTGCCGGATGCGCGGGTGATCGGGGAGGTGCCGGCGTAGTTCTTGCGGGCTTTGGCGTCGGTGAAGCGGTGGGGGTCGTCGCCGAATTCGCCGAGGATCCGGGCGCTGAGGACCACGCCGAGGCCGGGTTGGCTCAGGTAGTGCTCAGCGTCCCGGTGCCGGCCAAAATGTTCGGCCACCACCTGCCCGAGCTGCTCGACCTCGACGTTGAGCGCCGCGATCAGCCGGACCTGAGCGGTCACGATGGCCGCGTAGGCGGCCTGGACGGCGTCCGGCTGGCGCAGCTGCGCCCCGCGTAGTCGCTGCTGCAGGTCGGCGGCTTTGGCGTCAACCTGGCGGCGTTTCGCCCGCCGCAACGCCGCGGCGATCTGCGACCGCGATAGGCGGGCGGCGCGAGCAGGATCCGGCGCACGCGCCAGCAGCTCCAACGCGTCCGACGCGGTCAGGTCGTCGAAGACGTCCAGGGCGGCGGGGAAGAACTCCCGCAGGACGCTGCGTAGCCGCAGCAGCTGCCGCGTGCGGTCCCAGATCAGGGTCTGATGGGTGCGGCGACGAGTTTCATCGCCTCGGCTTGGTCGCTGTCCCCGGCGACAGGTCGGTGATGGGCATGGTCCAGTCGCACGATCTCGGCGAGCACGTGCGCGTCGCCGGCGTCGGACTTCGCCCCGAGGTGGAGTGCCGTTCGCGGTAGCGGGCCACGGACATCGGCTTGATCGCATACACCTGATAGCCGGCCGCGATCAATGCTTGCACCCACGGGCCGCGGTCGGTCTCGATCCCGATCCGCACCTGCGCTGCGGCCTCGCCCGGGTTCAGGTCGGCCCACTCGGGGGCATCCGCTCGACGATCAGCGCGTGCAACCGGGTGACGCCGTCGAGACCTTCGGGTAGCCGTTTACGGGCCAACCTCGCACCGTGGTCGTCGACGAGCTCAACGTCGTGGTGGTCCTCGGCCCAGTCGTCTCCCAGATACAGCATCACGCCACCTTCCTCGATGGACAGTGTCGTCCATGGCAGCGTGGAAGAGACCTCAGCGATCTAATGGCCAAGTACTCACCGCGAACATCCGGGGCACGTCATCCCATCAGCTGTCCAGCCTCCTCACGACCAGCGGGCGCTCGGTCTGCCGCAAGACCTTGAAGGCCTGAAGAGAAGAGTGCTGACCCGCCAGCCGCTACCGGAGCCATCCTGCCGCAGCAGGCTGACAGAACCCATTAGAAGAGGACAGTCGGCGAACGGCGGTACCCATGGGTCATGGCCTCCTCCGAGGGAATCTGCTGATCGGCGTGCATCGAGCTTGGATCGTTACAGTGCCGGCGCCATTGATCAACCTATGACGCCCATCATGCGGGTTATGTGGCCCCCAACGCATATAGCAGTTGCATGGCGTAGCTGGCGGGCAGCGGCGCTGGCGGGCCGGGGTTTCGCATGCGTCGTGATCCTGCTGTGCTGCCTACTCACGACCGGATGCACGCCCCGCCAAATTTCGATCACCGCCGTGTACCTTGACGACGGCCACCCAACGGCCGCTGTCCACCGATGCGGTGGAACGCGCGTGTCCGGGATCTCGGTAGTTGAGACCATGACCGCGTCCGCGTCGGCCACCAGCTCTACGATCGGGAACGTGTGGGGCGTCGCCGACGTTCCCCCTCGCGCGGACGAACCGATCAGTCAGATTCGACTCCTGGAGACCCCGCCGGGCTGGGAATTGCAGACGACGAAGCCGGGCAGCTTGCTGACCGCGTTCGCGGTGGATCGCACGTACAGCGTCTGGGCGGACACCACTGACAAGAACGCCGGCAACGATGCCATGGTCGAGTTCACACTCGGCGACCTGCGCTCGCTCTCCGACGGCGAGGTGTGGGCGGCACCGGAGCCGTTCGCGCAGCCCCAAGCCATGACCCGCGAGGAATTCCGCCGGCACGCCGCTGCCAGTTGTTGACGACCCAAGAGTCCATACCCGCGCGATCACGACCGCGACGCGCACTCAATTCGGCAGATCCGGTCCTCTCGGGCGCGCTGCAGGCGGCAGAAGCGGATGATTCTTGTCGATGTCGATGGCGATGGCGATGGCGATGTGTCGGTCGGCCGGGGGATGATGTTGGGCATGAAGGCATGGGCCGACGGCGACCTCGCTGAGCCGTTCGAGCGGCGACTGGATGCTCTGTTGGCTCGGCTCTGCCCGGACTGGGCGCCTCCCGCGCTGCCTGATGAGTACGCGGCCAACCCGAGGTTCGTGGCGTACAACCGGCTCAACGCCAAACGCATGCAGGCGGCAGGTCGACTGCGCGAACAACCCGACTACGCCTTGTCCGCAGCGGATCAGGTGCTGGACGCGATCGTGCATGACGAGGACGTCAGCTTCAACCGCCAGCTCATCGAACCGATGCTGGCGACCGTAGGGCGCCGCGCCGTACAACAGCACCTGATCACAGTGGTCGAAACCGGGTCGCCGCTGCAGCAGGTCTGCGCCGTCCGCGCCTGGTACTGGTCTCAGGCGGTGATGGTGTACGAGTCGTCCGAACCGTTGCGGACGGGCCGCCCAACAGGAGCGAGCCGAGCCCGCGACGATGAGGTGGCCGACCTGCGCGGACGGTACCGCGCTGCTTGTCTCACCGCGTTCGTCGACTGTGACGATGCCGCCACGCGGGAGTGGCTGGCCCGAGGGTTTCTGCTCGACGCATCCTTCTATCCACCCAGCCTGCACGGCATCGTGGCCCGCGCCCGCACGATCGCCGAGGCAGACCCGGTCCGGTTCAAGGACCTGCTGGCCAGAACCAGCGACGGCACCAGCCTGGCTGCACTTCGCTTCGACGACCGCTAGCGCGCTCACCGCGTCCGCTCATCGGCAAGCCGATCACCCTGCCCGCGGTCAGCGGCATGTGCGGGCGCTCACCGATCGGGGGTGAGGAGGTCCTCTCCGCTGATCACGACGCACCCGAACATGTCGCCGAGGACAGTTCGTTGGTGTTCCGTGAGCGGGTTTACGAAGACCGCAACGCCCGCCTTCGCGGCCCGGCACGCTTGCGCGACTTGGTGCGCTTTGCCGGGGCTCAGCAGTGTCCGCCGCGAGAACGACTCGGTCATCTTGGTGGCACCGCCGTGCGAGACACGCCGCCGCTGGACGTGCCTGCTCACTACCCGCCCGCCGTATGCCCTGACCGAAGCCGCCAGCAGATCAAGCGTAGCCTCGAACTCCTTATCTTTTGCCGAGAACAGGCCTACGAGCACCACGTCGGCGCTAGCCAACACGGAGGTCGGTGGCCCGGTCGGATCTCGCTGCACGGGGCCATGGTGCCAGATGCCTCACGGCCACCCGCTACCGGCGCGAGCGGGCAGCGCGGCCTGCCAGGCGGCCGTGACAGACCGTACCGCCCGGTCCGCGCCATAGAGCGGATGTAGCGCCTGTTGTCGTTCCGGCGATCGAGTCGCTGCTCGGTTGTCGTCGTGGCGGCGGTTTGCCAAGCTCCACGTATGGATCCGATCGACGTGACAGAGGTCGCGCCAGGCGAGCATCGCTTGTACCTGGTAGCCGGGACCACCGATGTGGATGATGTGATCGCGGGGCTCGGCCATGAGCCCAACGGTGTCTTCTGGGAAGGGATCGTCGAGCTGCTCATCATGACCGAGCTACCCGCCCTTGACAGGCGCCTCTCGTTCGATTCGGAGGCCGGCGCGTTCCTCGCCCACAGCAGCGACCGCGCCGCGCTTGACGACTTGGCCATCCGGCTACGGGCGGTCACGGTCGACGGCGATCGTGTGCGGCAACTGGTGGAACTCGCCAAGACCCGCGGGTTCGAATTCGACGACTGAACCGCCAGGACCGGTCGCTGCATCGTTGGCATGCTCTTCGACACATCCGGTCACAATCGGTGAGCGCGGTCAGCGGCAGATGAGGAGGGCCGCGCCTCACGATCGATACGCACAGTTGATCGCGCGCGTTCACCAGCTGGTCGCACCGGGCCAGCGGTCCCCTCAAGGGGATTTAGGCAGAGTCAGAGGCAGGTAGGCCGCAGATCCCGGGGCGTGTAGGTGATCTGCAGGTGGTAGGTCCCCCCGGCGGTGCTGAGCACCTGGAGGCTCCACGTGCAATTGGTCCCATCCGACTTCCCGGCGTCGTAGACATGGCTGCCGTGGCCGAACGCCTCCCAGCCGCTGGCGCGGGCAAGATCCGCGTAGAAGCGCGACACGTCGGCGGCGGCACCGGCTCCGGTGACCTCGCGGTCGAGCATTCCAAGGCTGGGCGGCCCCGGACTCTCCCAACCGCAGCTGACGGTCTCGGTCACCGCTGCCAGGGTGGCGCCGGGTGGCGTCTGGGTCAACACCGGCTCCTGACGCAGTGCGGCGACCGTCTTCGGATCCGGGTGGCAGTCGCGGGCGGTGATGTCTCCCGATATGGCGTCGCCCAAGTCGCCACAGCCCCCAAGGAACAGCCCCAACGCGGCCACCACGACAGCGGGGCTGACAACGCCGACCCGGCTCACAGCACACACCCCAAAGTGTTCGATCTTCGCCTGGTGAGCATAGGTTCGCGGTCTCCTGGTGCACCAGCCCTGATCCAGCGATCGAGCCTGCGGCCGGACATGGCCCTACCCCAACTCGGCAGATCCGGTCGTCTCCGACGCGCTGTCAGCGGCAGAAGCGGATGGCTCGGGACGCCGATCGCCGATCTCCGTGGCTGCACGGCGCCGGGGGCTGGGCGGGGGACGGTGGTGAGGTCTGGCCGGTAGGCGGTGTGAGCGTGTTCGGCGGCTATGGTGGCGCCGTTGCGTATGATTTGTGCTTCGCTGTGCGCCCGGCCCAGTCGACATCTCACGGCCTTGATGTCCGCGCTCACGTAATCCGTGAGCGCTCCCACAAAGACTTGTCTTGGCGGACGAATCTCTGCACCGGGCTCCCGTTGCATTTACCGGCTCCGGCACCAGGGCTGGCGACCCGGACCGCCAGCGTGGGGCTCGGCGCCCCCGTACTGGAATAAGGGGCGCGCTGGTCCCGTCGGAAGCGCCGGGCGGTCGCCGCTCGGCTGTATGCCGGCCCTCGGTGAACGCGGCCCGGTCGTCGCGGCAGGGGAATTGCCATCGACGACCACGGCGGCGCCGGCCGGACGCGGGTGGCGGCGCGCGCGCCGAGTTCAGCGTAGACGATCTGGCTGAACGCGACCGTGTAGTGCGCGGTCCCGGCATGCTTCACCGGCCCCACCCCGGCGAGCTCCTTGCGGACCAGGTGACCGCGCTGACGGCGGTGCCGCTCGGCAGGCACAACGGCCCCGACGAGGACGACCAGCCACCGACCGTGCGCTGGCTTGTGGTGCGCATGATCGAGGAGACGGCGTGCCACTCCGGCGACCTCGACATCGCCCGCGAAATGGCCGACAAGACGAACCTCGGCGCACGCTAAAACCGCCGCCGCGCGGTGAAAACACCACCCACGCACGAGACGCAAGAAAACTTGAACAAGGAACTCGAAGCGTTTATCGACTACCTCGACGCCCAGCGCGATCACGTCCCGGGCATCCCCGAAGGGCTCTCGGACCAAGACCTGCAGCGGCCGGTCCTGTCGAGCGGCTGGAGCTGGTGCGGCATCTGACCGTGGACGCGTGCGGACGCAGGCGGCAGTCACGCGCAAGCCGCACGGCAAGCCGCCGCGGAGCGGCCCATACGCGTACATCGGGGCGGACGCGTGTCTACGCTGGAAATTGTTAATCCCACCAAATAGACCAAATGGGATGAGGAGGCGAACGAGCGATGGCGAAAGTCCTGTTCATAGTGAGCGGAGCCACGTACTGGGTGCTCAAGGACGGCAGCAGGTACGCGACCGGCTATTGGGCCGAGGAGTTCGCGAACCCGTACAAGTTGCTCACCGACGCCGGCCACGAGGTCGTGGTCGCGACGCCGGGCGGCACCACCCCGAACGTCGACATGATGAGCCTGCGCCCCGCGATGGCGGGCGGCGAGCAGGGCGCCCTGGATCTGGAGGCGATTATCCGGGATGCGGAGGTCATGCGGCGGCCGCTCAAGCTGTCCGACGTCCGCCTCGAGGACTACGACGCGGTCTACATGCCCGGCGGCCACGGCCCGATGGCCGACCTGGCGTTCGACGCCGACGCGGGCCGGCTGCTGACCGCCCAGCTCGAATCGGGCAACCCGCTGGCGATCGTCTGCCACGCGCCCGCGGCCATGCTGGCCACCAGGATCCACGGCGTTTCGCCCTTCAAGGGCTACAAGGTCACCGGCTTCACCAATGAGGAGGAGGAGGCCGTCGGGCTGGCCTCCAGGGCGACATGGCTGCTGGAGACGGACCTGAAGGAGAAGGTCGGCGTCCAGTTCAGCCGCGGCCCGATCTGGGAGCCGTACATGGTGGAGGACCGCAACCTTGTCACCGGACAGAATCCGCACTCCGCCGCAGTCCTGGGGAATCGGCTGCTGGAGATCCTCAAGTAACGACTCGCCGCAGTCGTAGTTTGCCTGAGCCGAAGGCCGGGCGCGCTACGCGCCGCCCGGCACCGCTGCATCATCCACACAGCAACCGCGAGACCCGCACCGCAGACCCATCTCTGTCCGGCGCTCAGGCCCCCGCGACGTCAACACGACGGGGCGTGCCGTTCAGTACGGCCCGCTCGGTGCCGCTATTGGAGCGGCGGACGCCGGCACGAGCGGATCTTGTAATCGGCTTGCCCCGGATAGAGACGGACGGCACTATGCGGTCGTGGGGTCGGACTGGATCTGGGAACTGCGGGTACCCGTGGCGGCCGGGCCGGCTCTTCGCCAGTTGTATGCACTGGCAGCCGAGCGGAACCTGCGCCCGCAGCGCCCCGATGGGCTGATCAACCTGTTCACCAATCCCGACGCCGACCTACGCACGGTCGAGGACCCCGACACGGCGCTCGCCGCCATGGCGACGGGCACCGAGCACGGCCAGTTCTGGACGAACGGCGACATCGACATCTTCGTCAACTGGGAAGACGGGCGCCTCGTCTGGGCGCTGGACGCAGGCTTCTGCTATCGCCGCCCGGTGCGCGAGGCGGACACCTTCCGCGAGCTGCACGGCCGCCTGACCGGCTTGTGGCTTGATGTCGCGCAGCGTCTGAACGCCGACGTCGGCCGAGTCCTCGACGAATGGTCAAGTGATCAGATATGGGAATGGGGCATCCACGACGCCCTGCACTCGGCCGGGGGTTGGCCGGCTGAGCTCGGCTGGTGGACCTACCTCGGCCCCGATCGCCGTCTGCCACGGCCACGGCTGCCCGAGGTCGCCGCCCGCACGCGCCGACTCCCCAACGGCGCCCTGCTGGTCACCCTCCTCGACGACCCGGCCGCCGTCGACCCGCTCCGCTACGAGGACATCCATAGCCGCTGGCTCCCGCCCGCATGAGCTCGCTGAGGCAGCACCCTGTGATATGCCTTCGGCGGCCCAGCGCGCACACGGCGGCAGATCCGGACACGTGACCTTTGCAAATCCGCACGGCGGCGGTGGCAACAACCGTCACGGTGACATTCGGGTCGTGGATCAGGCCGGTCAGGCGGCCGGTTCGCTGGTGGGCGACCGGTGGCCTCCGTGGCACGCGATCAACGCGTCTGCCACGATTTCAGCGTCAGCTTCTGCGACGTCCGGTGGGTACTCCGGCAGCAGGTCGTCCCAGACGGCCAGCCACGACCCGTACAATTGGGCCTGCCCCTCGGGCCGAGCGAAGAACCAGACGTGCAGGTGGGCGCCACCATCTCCGATGCGGTAGACGTGGGCCCGCGAGATGTGCGGCAGCGCCTGCATGTGGCGGACGATGCGAGTGCTCAACAGCCCCAGTTCGGCGGCCAGTTCGTCAGGTAGATCCGCCATGTCGTAGTGATCGCGCGGATACAGCATGAGCACCAGCGGGACGCCCACTCCCGGAATCCGGACCAGCCGCCACTGATCGTTGAACCAGATCCCTTCGTCCCGGTCGCGGCAGGCGTTGCAGTCCGACGGATCCTCGCCGTGTCGCGCGGGCTCCGGGAGCACCGGCGGGCGCAACGGCGCTACGCGCAGTCCGTCCGGCTCGAACGGACTGATCTCCCATCCAGTCATGCGTGCCAACGGGAGCCGGCGCTCGCTGTCCGCGACGGCGACTGCGTGGTCATAGAACTCGTCCGGTCGCAAGGCCATGCGGCGAAGACTAGTACGACAAGATTCCAAGTGATCGATAGCCCCGTTGTGGCTGCCAGGCACCGCCCGATGGTCTCGTACTCGATGGTCCGGATGAACCCGAAGCATCCGCTCGTCGGCACGTCCGGAAGGCCACCGGGCCAGCTCGGCGTGACGGTGCGTAGCGCGCGGATCGCGGCTAGATGTGCGCACCCGATCATGCCAAGGCAACGGCGTCGCCCGCTGGCCGCGAACGCGACGAGCCATACCCACGCGATCGCCATGACAGCGTCTGTGCCCTACTGCGACCCCACCGGTGGGGACTGTCGTTGCCCGCCGTGTCGACCGCCTGAAGGGTGCCAGGAGAGATCTGGACATCCCGGCGGATGCGGCCCTGCCACGCTCAGGCAGTCGCTGGGCCCCACGCCTTGATCCCGCGCCTTAGCGTGGCAGGGTGGCAGCACCCCGCATGGCACCGCCGTCGGAGATGAGCCGCCGGCTGACGTTCCTGTTCGCGTTGGCGGCGGGAGTGGCCATCGGCAACCTGTACTGGGCGCAGCCGCTGCTCAGCTTCATCGCAGGCAATCTACGCGCCGCGACCGCGACGGCCGGCTGGCTCGTCACCGCGACGCAGGTCGGGTACGCCGTCGGCGTGCTGCTGCTCGTGCCGCTCGGCGACGTCCTCGACCGCCGCCGGTTCGTCCCGGTGATGCTGCTGACCTCGGCCGCCGCACTGCTGCTGTGCGCGCTGGCGCCGTCGATCGGCGCACTCCTCCTCGCACTCGGCGTGCTCGGCATGACGACGATTTCCGGGCAGGTCCTCACACCGCTCGCCGGGGACCTTGCCGGCGACGCCCACCGCGGTCGGATCGTCGGCGCCGTCGGGTCCGGGACCCTCACCGGTATCCTGGCCTCCCGCACGATCAGCGGGTTCGTCGCCGGCGCCGCCGGGTGGCGTACGATCTTCGCCCTCGCCGCGGTCGTCGCCGTCCTGCTCGCGGTCCTGCTCTACCGCGCGATTCCACCGCTGGCACCGCGGACGCGCATGCCATACCCGCAGCTCATCGCCTCGGTCGGCGCGGTGGTCATGCGCGAGCGGGCGGCCCGATGGACGCTGGTCCTGGCCGCCACAGGGTTCGCCGCGTTCTCGCTGTTCTGGACGGCGCTGACGTTCCTGCTCAGCGGCCCACCGTTCCGGTACCCGGTAGCGGTGATTGGGTTGTTCGGGTTGGCTGGCCTCGCTGGTGTCCTTTCCGGCCTGCACGGCGGTCGTCTGCACGACCGCGGTTGGTCGCTTCCGGCCACCGGCGCGGCCTGGGTACTGGCCCTCGGCGCCTTCGTCGTCGCGGCGTTCGCCGGCCGGTCCGTCGTACTTATCATCATCGTGATCATCATGATCGATGTCGCCCTCCAGACGCAGGCCCTCCTCAACCGGGCGCGGCTGTTCGCCCTCTCCCACGAGGCCCGCAGCCGGCTCAACACGGCGCTAGCCACCGGCAACTTCATCGGCGCTGCTATCGGCTCCGCCGCCGCGACCACGCTCTGGTCCGCGGGCGGCTGGACAGCGGTCACGATCACGGGAACGGCGCTCTGCTGCTTCGCGCTCACCGTGTGGGCGCTGGGACGTCGTGGTCCACTCGTGATCCGGTTCGCCGTGACGGACGGCGCTGTAACGGACCGCAGTGAAACCTCCCTCAACCGCGCGACATTCGCACGTAGTGCTCGTGGTGCTCCGGAGTCGAACCCGCCATGACGCCCTCGTGCGCAGTCCACGCGTCCGCTTCTCGGCAAAGTCGGACGTTGCGGGAGCGGGGCTGAACGCGCGCATCGCGGCAGATCCGTGCGTTCCTCACCGTCACCTTGCCGACCCTTCGGGCCGTTGCTGGTCTCCGAGTGCTCGACGGGGCTGCGTTGCACCGGATGGGGTACGGCTCCGAGTCGCGATCTCCTACCGGCCGGTGGCACCGTCGATGAGCTCTCGCAGGATGTCGGCGTGACCGGCATGCCGGATGGTCTCGCTCGTCATGTGGGCGAGCACCCAGCGAAGCGTACGAGGCGCGTCACCGACCGGCTGCGCGGTGAGGAGGTCGGGGCCAGCGGCTGCGATGATGTGGGCGTCGCTGTCGGCAATCGCGGTCCGGTAGCCGGCGATGATCTGTTCCGGGGACCGGTCCGGCTCGACCACCATGTCGAAGTCGACGTCGGCGTAGCGCGGGTCGCCGGCGAACGTGTAGCCGAACCAGTACCGTTCGGCGTCGGTCAGGTGCTGGACCAGGCCCAGCAGTGTGGTGTCGGAGACGACCAGGCGGCGCCGCAGCTGCTCCTCGTTCAAGCCGGCGACCTTCTTCAGCACGCATGATCGAGCGAAGGACAAGAAGGCGAGGGTGGTGTCGAGCTCGCCACCGTCGTTGCGCGGTACGGCTTCGCGTTGGGATTCGATCATGCCCTGACCTTACGTACTGCCATCCGGGAGAGGCAGGCGGGGACGTCATCCGTGCGGTACCGACCAGACGCCCGCTCATCGGCACGAGCGCGCGCAGTGCGGCATGTGCGGACGTTGCCAACACTCGCAGACCGATCGCATGTGCCCAGGATCGGGTGGCGCTGGCGTGGTTACGCGTGGCCGCCTACGGTCACCGTGCCGATGGTCAGCTGTGGTTTTCCCTCCAGGCTCTCCCCGATACGTTCCACCTGGTCGTCGAGATCGCGACGCTCGGCGATGGTGAGCGGGGTAAGCGGCTCGACCGTGACGTGCAGCTTGCGTCCGGAGCGGCGCTGGTGCCACACACCTGCGACAGTGCCGTCGATGAGCAGTACCGGAAAGTTGCCGGCCTGACCGCCGGCGAGCGCGCGTTGCGCGGCAGGTCCCGGGAAGAGCCGCTCACGCGGGTGGCAGCCAACGGTGTAGGCGTCGAAGTATGGCAGTAGCTGCACCCCGTGCGGTGGCGTGGGTGGCGGGGCGGTGTCGCCGGCACGGACCCAGGCGGGGCTGCCGTCGACCTCGACCTGTTCCAGATCGCCGGCGAGGGAGTCGAACAATTCGGTCGCCCAGCGGCGAGGCGCGGACAGCCACTGCGCGAACTGCTGCGGTGTGGCTGGGCCGTACGCGTGCAGGTAGCGCCGGACCAGGCCGGCGAGGGCGTCGGAGGCCTGGGCCGGCTGAAATCCGGGGAGCCACCGCCGTGGGCTGGTGTAGGTGACCTTCCGCCCATGGTTCGGGCCGAAACACAGTGCCCCGCGGTGCGCGGCCAGGTGCATGACCTGCCGCCAGCGCGGCCACATGCCGCCGAAGGCCGGCACCACCGGGTCGGCGGCCCAGGGGCCGGTGCGGGCGGCCACCTCTGCGCTGAGTTCGTCGATGGTCAGTTCCGCGTCGGCCAGTGTCGCCGCGACCGCCGCGACGATCTCGTCGGTCTGTTCGGGGGTCAGCCGCAAGTCGGCGGGCATGATGTTCGAAGAAGGTGGGATCGCGCTGAGCGCGCCGGTCCACAGTGGCAGCTCACGGGTCGGTAGCAGGTGCACGGTGCCGCGTGGCCCGAACGTCTTGACCAGACTGTGCTCGCGCCACAACGCTTCCCGAACATCGACCCGGGTCGCGCCGGCGACGCGCAGCCCGATCGACACCTCAGTGGCGGACAGCACCTGAGCGTGCGCTCCGCACATGGCGGCAACAGCATCGGCGGGTTTGCCGTCGCGTACCGGGGCGGACAGCCCGTGCCGATCAAGCCGCCGGCTACATACGTCGGACCAGGACAGCCGCGGCACGGCGGTGGAACGGTTGGTCATCCGAGCACATCTCCCGGTGTCGTCGTTGAGTTCTTGGTGGTGATGGTCCGGGCACCGCGCCGGCCGACGGCAGCGCCGCCCTGGTACGTCGCCGCGTCGTGACGGGCGAGTGGACCTCCCCCGCCCGACTGCGGTGGGACCGGTAGCAGCTGACGTGTGGGCGGTCGTCGTATCCCGACCTTGTCCGGTCTTCGGATGACCGTTGAACGCGTCGTCTTGCTGGCCCGGATCGGGCGGTCCGGGCCAGTAAGGCGTCTGCCCTAACGGGTTGCGGTCAGCGGAACGGGCGGAAGAATTCGCGCATGTCGTCGACCAGGAGGTCGGGTGCTTCCATGGCGGCGAAGTGGCCGCCGCGGCTGAACTCGGCCCAGTGCACCACGGGCAGATTCAGGCGGTCGAAGCATTTGCCTCTACGAGTTCGGCGAATATCTCGGAGGGCTTCTTCCAGTTATGGATCTTACGGGGTCGGTCGTTGATCTCGGAAGCCACCATCGCCAAATATTTCGGATCGGACGTGATCGGAACGCCTTTCGGGAAGTATTCGCGCAGGATACGGTTCGCGTTCTCGTTGCTGCCACGCTGCCACGGCGAGTGTGGGCGGGCGAAGTACACCGGCAGTCCGGCGGCGGTGACCCGGGCGTGTCCGGCCATCTCTGAGCCGCAGTCCCAGGTCAGCGACCGGGCGATCTGCGGCGGCAGCGTCCCGGCGGCGGCGATCACCGCGTTGCCCACGGTCAACGCGTCGCGGCCGGACAGCGGGACCAGGACCACGAACCGTGAGGTCCGCTCGACCAGCGTCGCGACGGCGGACTTGCCGCCCTTGCCGATGACCAGGTCGCCCTCCCAGTGGCCCGGCACCTGCCGGTCTTCTACCTCGGCGGGACGTTCGTCGAGGTAGCGAGGCTCGCGGATGCGGGGAGCCGGGGCCGGGCGCGGGCCCGAGCGGCGGGCCGGACGGCCGGCGCGCAGCCGGATCAGCTCCCGGGCCAGGGTGGACACCGGCTGGGCGTAGACCCACTGGTAGATCGCTTCGTGTGACACCCGTACAGCCTGATCGTCGCGGTAGTCGAGCGGCAACCGGCCGGCGATCGACGCCGGCGACCAACCGCCCTTCAGCAACTCCTTGACCACCGTCTGTAGCCGTGGCGACCGGTCGACCGCGTACGCCTTCGGCCGCTGCCGGCCCACCGCGGCCGACTCGTCCGCAGACACCGCCCGGTACCCCGCACGGCCTCCATGCCGGGCCACATCTCGGGAGACCACCGACGGGTTCCGGCCGATCAGCCGGGCGATCTCCTTGTACTCCAGGCCCTCAGCCAGGCCACAAGATATCTCTTCACGATCGGTCAAGGTCAACATGTTGCGCACGGCGGGAATCCTGTCCCACCGAACCGTCAAGATCAAATGCTACGACCGACTGAATTCGCCGGCTGCTGGGCCGAAGCGACTGCAGTAAGGCGTCGAAGGGTTGACCAGCTCTATCTGACGCCCATCAGCGACATCGCCTCGGACATCGGTATCGGACGACGAGATGCGGTGTTGAGATCCTTTCCTTCCCGCGTCCACAGCGGCGGCAGTACGTCAATAGCTTGGTCGAATCGGCAGGCTGCTACTTCCTCCGCCCATCCCCGCCAGCGCAGAGTCTCGTAGAAGCTTGTCATCGCGCCGCCGATCATGGCTGCCAGCCACTCGCCGTAGCCCAGCTTGCAGTCCTCCCAGCGTAAGGTGTCTGGCGCGAAGTACTGAATTGTTGGCTTACTGCCGGCGGTGTCCGTCCACGCGAAGTGGCCACCCAGGACATCTTGCGCCACGAGGATCCCCCCGGCGACGTTGTCGTTGACCTGGCTGCGACTGGCCAACTGATGCTCGTCATTGCCGGATCCCAGGACACGCAGCCACCCCTGGTCGAGTACGAGCCCGCCGGTGTGGTGTACCACCGCGCCCAGCCACGACCGCGTCGTCACCTGCAGCCGTTGGAGTTCTTCGTCGGCGCGTTCCGAGTCGGCAGCGAGTACCAAGACGGGATACGGCGCGGCCGCAACCGCGGCCTGGATCTCCGGCCAGGCCGGGTCATCGGTCTCGATCAGCTCGATCAGTGGACGCACATCGGCACCCTACTCAACCACCTCCGGCGCACTCTTCTCGGCATGACAACGCGCACACCGCGGCGTGACGGGTTGTCGCGAGTTCATGATGGCTCGCCCGCAGCCGGCGTCTCGGACGCATCTACACACTCCCTACACGCGTCGATCACGCGGTTCGCCTACTGTCACCGGGTATGCGTGGAACTAGGATCTTCGCGCGTACCGTCGGGTGCATGCCGTGGTGGGTCTGGGCGGCGGTAGTCGCGGCAGTCGTGGCCGTCCTGTCATGCGTCTCGGCGCCGCTGCTCGTGCTACGTCCCGGGTCTCGGCTTTCCACGGCGGACGTGCCATACCCGGCGCCAGCGGCAGCCAGCGTCGGGGTTGTCGCCCAGCTTCGCGCAGCTCCTCTGATTCTGGACCGTCGTCTGCGCGTGTTCGCGACGCAGAACGACGTGTGGGCCGAGCCGCTCGCCGCGCCCGACGGTACGGATTCCTACTGGTCTTACCACCGGTGGCCGGCGGAGGTTGTCGGCATCGTCGCGTTCGGTGCCGCCGGCACCGCACCGCCCGTAGTCGTGGTGAAGTGGTCCGACGGCCTACTCGTGGCGCTGCACGCCGAACGCGGAGATATCACGTGGACGACCCGGGTCCAGACCAAAGACAGCGATGAGTACTGGGGGCGGCGCACCGGCACGCACACGGTCTACGGCGACGAGACGCTTTTCAGCCTCTACAGCGCCCGTTCCGGCTCGTCCCCGGTCGTCATCAGCTCCGGTGACACCAAGGTCGACGCGTTCGACCCGATCAGCGGCCGTCAGTTGTGGAGCATGGATCTGCCGACGTGCCATGGCGTTGACTGGACCGGCGAGGAGGTCTTCGCCACGATTCTTTGCTCCAAGGGGTTACACACCATCCACCTCTACGACGCCGGCACCGGTCGCCCCGTCAGAACCTGGGTACCGCCGGGGGTGTCCTCCACGTCAACCTCAGCAGAACGTTCGTGGATCCGCTGGCTGACGGCATGCCGCACCGAATCCTCTGAATGCCAGGGCTTCCAGGTACGCCAGGAGGAAGCATGGCGGATCCACGCCGATGGCTCGATAACCAAGGAGGCCGTAGCGTCGTCCGACATCGATGACCGGATCGCCGGTGATGTCGTTGTCCGTCGAACCGATGGCCGGCTCACCGGCCTGCGACGAGATACCGGCGACCAGATGTGGCAGATCGCCCTCGACAGCCGCAGCACGATGGCCACCGGCGCCGACGCGGTTTACCTCTTGACGTCGGCAAACGACCTCGCCTGTGTCGATGTGAGGACAGGCACGGTGCGAGCGACCATCCCACTGCCCGGTGCAACCGCGTGGAAGGCCTACTCCATGTACGTGACCGATGGGTTCGTCGTCATCGAGCGAGTCAATCCCGATGCGCGCGAGCGCGACGGCGACAGAAGCTACTACTACGGATCACGACCGGTAGTGCTCGCCACCTGCTGACCCCCAAATCCGTCAGTGGACAAGCTGGATCATCGCGTGACGGCGACAACCGTTGACGAGCCGAACGCGCAAACCCTTCGGCATGATCGCCAGGTCTATTCGGAGGCCACGAACCCAGTCGGGTAGCCCCGGCGCATTGCTGCGCCGGGGCCCCCTCAGAACCGTGCGTGCAACTCGTCGCGGCACACGGCTCAAGCAAGCCGCTCGGGCGATT
>NZ_JAEVHJ010000086.1:0-22823 GCF_016802855.1 Micromonospora sp. ATA51
GGGCCGCCCCCGCTCGCGCGCCCGTTGAGCCGCCGGGCCGGCGCGGTAGCGCGGCCCGGCGTCGCTCACGCGGGCAGGTTCCACTTCTGGTTGGCGGCACCCGTGCAGGACCAGATCTGCGTCTTGGTGCCGTCGGCGGAGGTGTTGCCGGTGACGTCGAGGCACTTGTTCGCCTGTGGGTTCACCAGGTCCCGCCCGGCGGTCCACGTCCACTGCTGGGCGGCCGTGCCGTTGCACGTCCACAGCTGCACCTTGGTGCCGTTGGCGGTGCCGCGCCGGCGACGTCGAGGCACTTGCCCAGCGCGCGGAGCGTCCCGTCGGCGGCGCGGGTCCACTGCTGGTTCGGCCCGCCGAAGCAGGTCCAGATCTGCGCCGGGGTGCCGTCGGCGGTGCTGCCGTCGGTGACGTCGAGGCACTTGCCGCCGAGCCCGGTGATCATGCCGGTCGGGGCGCCGCCGCCGGACTGGGTGCCCGACCAGGTGAAGGTGGCGGTCGTCCGGGCCGGCAGGGTGTAGGTGAAGGACTGGCCGCCCCAGACGACCTTCACCGACTGGGCGGAGGTGCCGCCGTTGTGGGCGATCAGCGCCTTGGACCCGTCGGGGTTGCGCCAGGCGACGTTCTGCACGGTGCCGTTGGCGGTGGAGTCGATCCGGTACGCCCCGGGCCGGACGAACTTCGTCAGGTGCCCCGTGGTGTAGTACTCGACCGTGTAGTCGACCTGACCGGCCCGGTCCCCGCCCTCCTGCACGGTGATCAGGCCGGTGCAGGTGCCGCAGCCGCCGTTGTGCGGGCCCATGAACTGGTTGACCGCGAGGCTCCACTTGACCACGCTCCGGCTCCAGTTCCGGGCGTAGTTCACGATGTCGGCCATGTCCTCGTTGTGCTGGTTGCCGATCCAGGTGCCGCCGGAGTGCTCGGTGCTGAACTGCGACACCGCCGGGTACTGGCCGTGGACCTGGCTGCCGACCGCCGGGTCGCCCCAGTAGCCGTGCCAGGCGATGCCGCCGAACAGCGGGTCGGTGCGCACCGCGCTGTCGGCGAGCAGCCCGGAGCCGATGCTGCCGTAGTCGCCGTAGTTCCAGTCGTGCACCAGGACCTTCGTGGTGATGCCGGCGGCGCGGAACGCCGGGTAGACGAAGTTCTTGGTCAGCTCGACCAGGCCGGAGGAGTTCCAGCTCATGCCCGGGTAGTCCATCGCGGTGGGGTTGCCGGACTGGCAGCAGTTCGGCTCGTTCTGCACCGACAGGTAGTCGACCTGCACGCCGCGGGCCGCGTACGCCTGGATGGTCTTGACGAAGTACTGGGCGTAGGTGGCGTAGTACTCGTACTTCAGCCAGCCCATCTGGTCCATCCGGCCGTTGTCCTTCATCCAGCCGGGCGCGCTCCACGGCACCACCATCACCCGCAGCCCCGGGTTGAGCTGCCGGGCCTGCGCGGTGAGCAGTTCGACGTTGGTGTCGTAGCCGTTGGCGCCGAAGTCGTTCAGGTTGCAGCAGGTGTCGTCGAGTGAGACGTTGCCGGGCCGGGACAGGTCGGACGCGCCGATCGGGTTGCGCACGAACGACAGGCCGATGCCGTCGGTCGGGCTGAACAGCTTGCGCATCACGTCGTCGCGGGTGGCGGCGCTGACCGGCCCGCCGCGCAGCAGGTACGCGGTGGTGTCGGTGATCGACGCGCCGGCCCCCTCGAACTGCTGGTAGCGGGTGTTCTCGTCGACGGTGATCGTGTGCGTGGCGGCTCCGCTGCTGGCGGCGAAGCTGACCGGGTTCTGCCGTTGCAGGCCACGGGTGACGGTCCGGCCGCCGGCGTCGGAGGTGGTGGTGAGCCAGAGGTCGACGCTCTCCCCGGCGGCCCGCGCCGCCGGTGGGGCGAGGGCGACGGTGCCGGCGACGAGGCCGAGCGCCAGGGCGGCGCGGCGCCGAGCGGCGCGTGGTGGGGGGTGGTGGGTGCACGGGTGCTCCCTTCGGAGTCAGCCATCACATCGATGGTCATGACTGAGGGAACACTTGTAAATTGCTTATGTCAAGGCATGAAAAAAGCGCTCGCACGGGGGCCCGGGGGACACGGCGCGGCGGCCGCCCGGGAGCTGTTCCGGGCGGCCACCGCGCCGTCGGTCACCGCTCCCCGCGCACCCGCCGGACGGTGTCGCGGTACCAGAGCGCGCTGCGCTTCGGGGTGCGCCGCTGGGTGTCGTAGTCGACCCGCACGATGCCGAACCGCTTGTCGTAGCCGTACGCCCACTCGAAGTTGTCCAGCAGCGACCAGGCGAAGTAGCCGCGCACGTCCGCCCCGGCCAGCCGGGCCCGGGCCACCGCCCGCAGGTGCTCCGTCAGGTACCTCACCCGGTCGTCGTCGGCGACGAATCCGTCGGCGTCGGGCCGGTCGTCGAACGCCGCCCCGTTCTCGGTGATGACCATCGGCACGCCCGGGTAGTCCTGGCTGAGCCGGACGAGCAGCTCGGTGAAGGACTCCGGGACGATCTCCCAGTCCATCGCGGTGCGGGGCAGGTCCCGCCGGACCACCCGCTGCACCGGCCGGCCGGCCTCGTCCCGCTCCCGCCCCTGCTCGTCCACGCCGGAGAAGACCTGCCCGAAGTAGAAGTTCACCCCCAGCACGTCGAACGGGGTGGAGATGACCGCCAGGTCACCCTCCTCGACCGGGATGTGCACCCCCTGGCGCGCCAGGTCGGCCACCACGTCCTCCGGGTAGCGGCCGTGGACCAGCGCGTCCAGGTAGAGGCGGTTGCCCAGCCCGTCGGCCGCCCGGGCGGCGTCCCGGTCCGCCGGGCTGTCCGTGGCCGGGTCGGCGGTGGCCAGGTTGACGGTGATGCCCAGGTCCACCGGCCCGCGGGCCGCCGCCCGCATCCCCTGCACCGCCAGGCCGTGCCCGAGCAGCAGGTGGTGCGCGGCGCGATGCCGTCGCCCAGGTCCCGGCGACCCGGCGCGTGCGCGCCGTAGGCGTAGCCGAGCATCGCCGAACACCACGGCTCGTTGAGGGTGGTCCAGGTCTTCACCCGGTCACCCAGGGCGTCGAAGACCAGCTCCGCGTAGTCCGCGAACCGGTACGCGGTGTCCCGCACCGGCCAACCGCCGGCGTCCTCCAGCTCCTGCGGCAGGTCCCAGTGGTAGAGGGTGACCCACGGGTCCACCCCGCGGCCGAGCAGCTCGTCCACGAGCCGGTCGTAGAAGGCCAGCCCGGCCGGGTTCGCCGGACCGCGCCCGCCGGGCTGCACCCGCGGCCAGGCCACCGAGAAGCGGTACGTGTCCAGGCCCAGGTCCGCGATCAGCGCGACGTCCTGCGGCATCCGGTGGTAGTGGTCGCAGGCCACGTCGCCGTGGTCCCCGTTGGCCACCGCCCCGGGCACCCGGCAGAAGGTGTCCCAGATGGACGGCGTACGACCGTCCTCGGCGACCGCGCCCTCGATCTGGTACGACGAGGTCGCCACGCCCCAGCGGAAGGTCGGCGGGAGGGTGTCGATCGGATCGGCCTGCCCGGTGGTGGCCGAGGCGGTGCGGTCGCTGTCCATGGTTCTCCTCGCGGTTGCGGGTGGTTCGGATGGTGCGTGGTCGGGCCGGATCACCGGGGCACCGCCGCGGCCGCAGGGTGCAGCCAGCAGGCGACGGCGCGCCCCGGGTCGTCGTCACCGGGCGGACCGAGTAGTGGCAGCTCGGCGTCGCAGGGCGTGAAGGCCCGGGGGCAGCGGGGATGGAACGCGCAGCCGGTGGGCATGGCGCGCAGGTCCGGCGGGGAGCCGGGAATGCCGGTCAGCTCGCGGCGGGGGCCGCGCAGCGCCGGGAAGGAGTGCAGCAACCCGTCGGTGTACGGGTGCAGGGCCCGCCGGTACAGCTCGCCGGCCGGCGCCTCCTCCACGATCCGGCCGCCGTACATGATGGCGATCCGGTCGGAGAACTCCACCAGCAGCGACAGGTCGTGGGTGATGAACAGCACCGCGAAGCCGAGCCGCTCGCGCAGTTCGGCGAGCTGGCCGAGGATCTGCCGCTGCATCACCACGTCCAGCGCGGTGGTCGGCTCGTCCATGATGACGACCTGCGGCTCCAGTGCCAGCGCCATCGCGATCATCACCCGTTGCCGCATCCCGCCGGAGAGCTGGTGCGGGTAGCTGTCCAGCCGGTCGGCGGCGATCCCGACCAGCCGGAGCAGGTCTCGGGCCCGGGCCAGCCGGGCGGCCCGGGTGGTCCCCGGCTCGTGCGCCCGGATCACGTCGAGCAGCTGGGTGGAGACCTTGTGCACCGGGTTGAGCGAGTTCATCGCCCCCTGGAACACAATGGACGTCTCGGCCCAGCGGAAGTCCCGCAGCCGCGCCGGGGACAGCGACAGCACGTCCACCGGCGGCCCGTCGACGGGTGGTAGATCACCTCGCCGCCGCTGATCACCCCGGGCGGGGGCAGCAGCCGGGTCAGCCCGTACGCCAGCGTCGACTTGCCGCTGCCGCTCTCCCCGGCAAGCCCCAGCACCTCACCCCGGTGCAGGGTGAGGTCCACGTCGCGGACGGCGTGCACCGCCTCGTCGCCCAGCCCGTAGTCGACGCACAGCTTCCTGATCTCCAGCACCGGCTCACTCATCGGAGCCCCCCTTCGTTCGCGACTGCGGGGCTCCGCTCCGCTGCACTCCTCGCGCTCACCGGAAGCCCCCCTTCGTTCGCGACTGCGGGGCTCCGCTCCGCTGCACTCCTCGCGCTCACCGGTCGGCTTCCTTCCGCTGCGGGGTGACCACCTCGGGTCGCGGCCGGGGCGGCGGCAGGGTCGCCGGGCGGGCCAGCACGGGGGTGAAACCCACCCGCATCCGGACCACGTGCCCGTCGGCGGTACGGACCCGGGCCCGGCCGGCGCTGCGCAGCCGGGGACTGACGAACTCGTCGATGCCGAAGTTGATCAGCGCGAGGGCGGTGCCCAGCAGCGCGATGGCCAGCCCGGCCGGGACGAACCACCACCATGCGCCCTGGGCGAGGGCCTGCTGGCTCTGCGCCCAGAACAGGATCGTCCCCCAGTTCCACGACGAGACGGACGAGATGCCGATGAAGGCCAGGGTGATCTCGGACATCACCGCGAAGATGACCGTGCCGACGAAGCCGGAGGCGATGACCGCGGTCAGGTTCGGCAGGATCTCGAAGCCGATGATCCGCCAGGTGCTCTCGCCGGTGGCCCGGGCCGCCTCCACGTAGTCGCGCCGGCGCAGCGACAACGTCTGAGCGCGCAGCACCCGGGCGCCCCACGCCCACGAGGTGAGGCCGATGACCAGCGCGACCACCAGGTCGCCGGCGTCGGTGATGGTGGACGTGACGATGATGATCAACGGCAGCGCCGGGATCACCAGGAACACGTTGGACAGCGCCGACAGGGTGTCGTCGGACAGGCCGCCGAGGTAGCCGGCGGTCACCCCGACCAGGACGGACAACACGGTGGCCACCACCCCGGCGGTCAGCCCGACCAGCATCACCCCGCGGGCGCCGACCAGGATCTGGCTGAACACGTCCTGGCCGAGGTGGGTGGTGCCGAACCAGTGCTGCGCCGATGGTGGCTGGAGCAGTTCGTTGCTGCGGGCGTCCGGCTCGTACGGGGCGATCCACGGCCCGATCACCGCGAGCAGGAGGTACCCGGCGACCAGGGCCAGCCCGGTGGCGGCCTTGCCGTTGGCGACGAAGCGCCAGCGCCGGCGCCGGGCGGCGGCGGACGGCTGCGCCATCGCGCCCTGCTTCGGGATGACCTGCTCGATGCTGGAGGTGGGAATGCTCATCGCCTCAGCCCTCCTTGCGGGTACGCGGGTCGAGCAGCAGGTACGCCACGTCGGCGAGCAGGTTCGCCACCAGCACCGAGAACGTGATGACCAGGAAGATGCCCTGCATCAGCGGGTAGTCCTTGGCGCCGACCGCCCGGAACAGCAGGAAGCCGAGCCCCGGGTAGGAGAAGACGATCTCCACCAGCAGGGTGCCGCCGACGATGAAACCCAGCGACAGCGCGAAGCCGGCGACGTTGGGCAGCAACGCGTTGCGGGCGGCGTAGTTCAGCGCCACCCGGCGTTCCGGCAGGCCCTTGGCGTGGGCGACGGTGATGTAGTCCTCGGCGGCAACGGTGACCATCATGTTGCGCATGCTGAGGATCCAGCCGCTCATCGAGGAGATCAGGATGGTGGCGGCGGGCAGCAGGCTGTGCTGCACCGCGCTGCCCAGGAAGATGGTGTCCAGGGCCGGCACCAGACCCGGCTCGTAGCCGCCCGAGGAGGGGAAGAAGCTGCCGGGGCCGGCCAGCACGGCGATCGCGACCAGTCCCAGCCAGAAGTACGGCACCGAGGACAGGAACGTGGTGGCCGGCAGCAGCCCGTCCATCCAGGAGCCGCGCCGCCAGCCGGCCAGCACGCCCAGGCCGGTGCCGAGGGCGAAGCTCACCAGGGTGGTGATCCCGACCAGGGCGAGGGTCCACGGCAGCGCGTCGCCGATCATGTCCGACACCGGCGCCGGGAACGCGGTGAACGACAGGCCGAGGTCGCCGTGGAACAGCTGCTTCCAGTAGTCGACGTACTGGTCCCAGATGCTGTCGTGGGAGTCGAGGCCGAACAGCACGTACAGCGACTTGATCGCGTCGGTGCTGAGCTGCCCCTGGTAGCGGGAGATCAGCGACTTGACCGGGTCGCCGGGGATCATCCGGGGGATGAAGAAGTTGATGGTCAGCGCGGCCCACGCGGTGAACAGGTAGAAGGCCAGCCGGCGCAGCAGATAGGTCACCGGTTCACCTCCCGGGCCGCCGCGACGGTGGCCGGGTCGTAGAGCCAGCAGGCCGCCCAGTGGTCGGGGCGGTCGCCGACCTCCAGCCGCGGCGGCAGGTCGGTGGTGCAGCGCGGCATGGCGCCGGGCAGCGCGGGTGGAACCGGCAGCCGGCCGGCGGGCGGATCAGGCTGGGCGGCTCGCCGTCGCCCCGCTCCCGCCCGGCGGCCACGGCGTCGCCGGTGATCCGGTCGGGGTCGGGCGCCGAGTCGATCAGCAGCCGGGTGTACGGGTGGGCGGGCGACTGGGTGACCGTCTCGCTGCCGCCGCCCTCCACCAGGCGGCCGGCGTACATCACCAGCGTCTCGTCGGCGAAGTAGCGGGCCGACGCGATGTCGTGGGTGATGTAGAGGATCGCCAAGTGCAGGCGCTCCTTCAGGTCGCGCAGCAGGTTCAGCACGCCGAGCCGGATGGAGACGTCCAGCATGGAGACCGGCTCGTCGGCGAGCAGCACGTCCGGGTCGGCGCCCAGCGCCCGGGCGATCGCCACCCGCTGCCGCTGCCCGCCGGAGAGCTCGTGCGGGAACTTGTCCAGGTAGCGCTCGGCCGGGGTGAGCGAGACCCGTTCCAGGAGCTTCGCCAGCGCCGCGTCGAGGTCGGCGGCGGTACGGCCGGCGTTGCCGTGGATGCGCAGCGCCCGGGTGAGGTGGTAGCGCACGGTGTGCACCGGGTTCAGCGACGCGAACGGGTCCTGGAAGATCAGCTGCACTCGGCGGGCGTACGCCCGGAAGGGCCGACCACCGCGGACGGTGACCGGCTCGCCGTGCAGGCGGACGGTGCCCGCGGTGCGCGGGTAGAGCTGCGCGAGCAGCCGAGCGACCGTCGACTTGCCGGAGCCGGACTCGCCGACCAGGGCGGTGACCTGGCCGCGGCGCAGGGTGAGGTGCACGTCGTCGACCGCGTGCACGGTCGGTCGGGTGCGGGTCAGCAGGCTCCCCAACCGTCTGCTCACGGGGAAGTGCTTGGTCAGGCCGACCGCCTCCAGCACCTCCTCGCGGACGGCCGGGGCGTCCGTGGTGGGGGTCGTCATGTCGGGTTCCTGTCTTCTCGGTAGAGAGGGGTGCCGTCGGTGGTCCGGGCGGCGGCAGCCGCCGCCCGGACCACGTCGGTCAGGAACCCGCCGGCTTCAGGTGCTGCACGACGTCGGCCGCGTTCGGCTGGGTCGGCTGCGCCGCGCCGTAGGCGTTCGCGTCGTCCGGCCAGCCGGTCCAGTTCTTGGTGCTGTACGCCGCGCCGACGTTGTCCGCGCCGACCGGGATCATCGGCGCCTGCTCCACGAAGACCTTCTGCAGCGTGGCCAGCGCCGCCGTCCGCGCCGCGTCGTCGGTGGCGTTGGCGTACGCGGTCAGCGCCGCGGTGGCCTGCGGGTTGTTGAAGCGGCCGAAATTGCCGGCCGGGGAGGACTTGCCGACCGGCTTGAGCAGCCGGCCGTCCATCACCGTCTGGTAGATGTCGTACGGGGTGGCCCCGCCGTTGGTCCACCGGAAGGTAGCGTCGAACTTGCCCTCCTCGACGTTGCGGAACCAGGCGTCCTGGTTGGCCTTGTCGACGGTGGCGGCGATGCCGATCTTCGACAGGTTGTCCTTCACGATCTCCAGGCTGGTCTGGTAGTCCGACCAGCGGCCGGGTCGGTCAGGGTGAGGGTGACCGGCTTGCCGGACGGGTCGGTCAGGGTGTTGCCGTTGTACTTGAAGCCCGCGTCGGTGAGCGCCTTCTTCGCCCCCTCGACGTCGACCTTGTGCTCCTGGCCCTTGAACTCGGCGGAGATGTAGGCGTCACCGGCCGGGCTGGGCAGTCCGGTCACGCTGCGCACGAGGGGGTGGAAGTAGCCCGCCTCGGCCTGGTTGAAGATGTCCTCCCGGTTGATCACCATGCCCATCGCCCGGCGCAGCGCCGGGTTGTCGAACGGCTTCTTCGTGGTGTTGATGTACAGGCCGTGGATGCCGAGCACCGGCGGCGCCCACACCTTGTGGTGCGCCTCGTCCTTGGCCTGGAAGACCGTCTTGACGTTGGGGATGAAGACGAAGCTCCACTCCGACTCGCCGTTGGCCAGCGCGGTGGTCTGCGCGTTGTTGTCGGTGTACGACGTGTAGCGCAGCTCCTTGACCTTCGGCAGTTCCTGCCAGTAGCCGCTGGTGCGTACCGACAGGGTGGTGGTCTGCGGGGTGAACGACTTCAGCGTGTACGCCCCGCTGCCGACCGGGTTCTTGTTGATGTCGGTGGACGGATCCTTGATGGCCGACCAGACGTGCTTCGGCACGATCGGAACCTGGGCGACGATCTTCTGCTGGTTGACGAACTGCGGGGAGTCGAAGGTGAGGGTCACCTCGTTGCCGCTGCTCGACACCGACTTGTACGGCGTTGCGAACTGGTTCAGGCCCTCGTTGTCCTTGACCAGGTTGTACGTGAACGCGACGTCCTCGGCGGTGACCGGCTTCCCGTCCGACCAGGTGGCGTTGTCGCGGATGGTCACCTTCACCGAGGTGTAGTCGGTGCTCCACTCGGCCTTGGTGGCCAGCCACGGCTTGAACGGGTCGGCGGGCTTGACCGGGTTCCACATCATCAGCGGCTCGTAGATCTGCCAGCGGTAGCCCAGGGACGACGCCGAGGAGGTGGTGAGGAACGGGTTGTGGTTCTCGGTCTGCGGGCCGTTGGGCATGCCGACGTTGAGCACCGTCGTGCCGCCCTTGTTGTCGCGGGCCTTGGTGTTCGCGGTCTCGCCGCAGCCGGCGAGGGTCACCGCGCCGGCGAGCGCGATGGCGACGAACTGCCGTCTTCTCATGGTGGTCTCCCTCGATGCTCCCGCCTTGGGGGAGCGGACGGTGGGTGGGTGAAGGGTGTGCGGTGCCGCCACCGGTCGGGCGGGCCCGGCCGGCGGTGCGGGTGGGGTGGACAGCGGGGTCAGGCGCCGGTGGTCGAGGCGCGCGCGGTGAAGCTGGTCGGGATGATGGTCGGTTGGTCGGGCAGGGGTGCGCCGGCGAAGTGGGAGATGAGCGCGCGGGCGGCGGCCGCGCCCATCTCCCGCAACGGCTGGCGCACCGAGGACAGCGGCGGGTGGGTGTGCCCGGCCAGGGGCAGGTCGTCGAAGCCGACCACCGCCACGTCCTGCGGCACCCGGCGGCCCGCGTCGCGCAGCGCCTGGAGAGCGCCCGCGGCGGACAGATCGTTGTGGGCGAACACGGCGTCGAACGGCACGCCGGCGGCGAGCAGGCGTTCCACCGCCGCCCGCCCGCACTCGAAGGTGAAGTCGCCCTCCACCACCAGGGCCGGGTCGATCGGCAGACCCGCCTCGGCGTAGCCGCGGGCGAAGCCGTCGAGCCGCTCCCGGGTGCAGCCGAAGCGGCTCAGGCCGGTCACGACCAGCGGGCGTCGTCGCCCGAGCACCAGCAGGTGCGCCGCGGCGGCACCGGCGCCCGCCGCGTTGGTGGTGCGGACCGAGGGGAAGCCCGGCTGGTGGCCTCGGTCGTCGATGAGCACGACCGGCAGGCCCCGCTCGTGCAGCGCGGTGATGTAGTCCAGGGTGCCCTCCGGCTCGACCACCAGCAGGCCGTCGAAGGACTTCGCCGAGACCTGGGAGGCGAACCGCCGCATCGACTCGTCCCCCCGGTTGCAGGTGGACAGCAGCAGGCCGTACCCCTCGGACTCGACCACGTCGACCGCCCCCTGCAACACCTCGCCCATCCAGGGCCAGGTGAGGGCGGGTACCAGCATGCCGACCACCCGGGTCCGGCCGCGGGCCAGCCCGACGGCCCGGGCGCTCGGCACGTAGCCCAGGTCGGTGATGACCGCGCGGACCCGGTCCGCGGTCCGGCCGTCCACCTCGCCCTTGCCGTTGAGCACCCGGGAGACGGTCGTCTTGCTCACGCCCGCCCGGGTGGCGACGTCGGCGATGGTGATCGGCACGTGACGCTCCCGGGTCGCAGGGATTGAGGGCGTGTTGCGGAACCGGTTTCGGAAGCGGTTCCGTCGCAGTCAATCGAAGTGGTGGCGGTCACGTCAATAACGGAGACGTAACGAAACATGACTTACTTCAAGACCTCAAAGAAGTGCCTGGCCAGGGTGGGTGCGCCATGGGTCACGGCGGGGTTCGGGCGACGACGGGGGTGGGCCGCGGAGCAGCATCGATGCCGGCGAACGACCGGAAATTGCGTCGCCGATCCGCGGGTGCGACCTACGGTGCTCCGATGACCCACCCCGACAGGAGTCGGCGAGCCCAGCGTCTCCCCGTGTGGCTGCTGGATGTGGACGGCGTGGTCAACGTGGACCGCCCCGCCTATCTACGTTGCGGGGCCTCGGCCTGTCCAGGGTCAGCCTCACGGGAGCTGCGCAATGCGCCGACCGCCACCAGTCCGGGGCCGGCGAGCGCAAGCGCCGCCTCTACGGCCTTCGACACCTGCGGGAAGTTTTCCGCCGACGTGCTCACCCTCACCCCTACCTCCAGGAAGGCATCGTCGCGAGGGTTGGCAATCATCCACCAGCCTGACCACGTCGCGGCGAGATCCGAGTAAGCGTGAGCCGCCGCCAGCGCCAGCAGGAACGACCCGACCGGGAGCAGCCATCGCCGGTCAGCGCGCCAACCGGACAGCGCGAGTGCCCCCATGGCCGCGAGGGTGCCGAGCAGCGCTGGCCATACCGTCCCGAGCAGTTCGAGCAGTGGATAGCGGCCGAACCCTCTGGCGAAGCTCAGCCCGAACCAGGCGAGTAGCAGCAGCGCGAGGAGGCTGGTCGCCACACCCCGCCGCCTACCCCGCGCCGGCAACGCCAACACACCGGCCGTGAGACACAGAACGCCAAGCAGCAGACCCGCCGCCGCGAGCCGCTCCCGGTCGATCATCTCCCGCCAGCGTGCCAGCATGGCCGTCTCACCTACCCGGCCGTACGTCAGCAAGCTCCCATCACCGATCTGCTCCTGGTACCAGGACAGTCGCGTCGCCGCGACGACGGCGAGCAGCCCGATACCGAGGATGACCGCCCACCTCACGCGACGCACACCCCGGCTCGCCGCCACCACGTACCCGAGCAGCGCGAGCAGCATGACGAGGCCGTACTGCAGTGACGCGCCGGGCATGACGAGCAGCGCCGCCGCAACGGAGAGCACACCGCTCACGACGGATGCCAGCAGCAGGCCGAGCGGGAGACGCATGGTCAAGATCGTGGCACATTGTCCGGGGCACGCGGCCTGCACATGCTCAGCCGGTGCCGTCGCTGCTGCACAGCGCGGTGCGGCACTCCCGCACCGACGGTCCGGTCGCCCCGGCCTGGCAGACTGGGCCGCGGCGCCGCCGCGCGCCGTGGTGGGGAGGGCCCGATGGAGCAGGACCGGGATGGTGTCGTCCTGTACTGGCGGCCGATGTGCACGTACTGCCTGAAGCTCTGGGTGAAGCTGCGCTTCGCCCGGCTGCCGTACCGGGCGGTCAACATCTGGCGGCACCCGGACGCCGCCGCGTTCGTCCGCTCGGTCGCCGACGGCAACGAGACCGTCCCGACCGTCACGGTCGCCGGACATCCGCTGGTCAACCCGTCGCTGCGCCAACTGCGAGCGGCGGTCCGGGAGCACGCCCCGCATCTGCTGGCCTGAGCTACGCCGCCGCCCAAACGACCGTTAAGCTGGGCGGGTGGGAATCGACGAGCTGTACCCGGCCGAGCGGCTGGCCGCCGCGCAACGCGCCACCGTCGCCGCGGGGCTGGACGCGCTGCTGCTCACCCCCGGCTCCGACCTGCGCTACCTGACCGGGTACGACGCCCACGCGGGGGAGCGGCTGACCTGCCTGGTGCTGCCCGCCGAGGGTGAGCCGACGCTGATCGTGCCGGTCCTGGAACGCCCGGCCGCCGAGGCGTCCCCCGCACCGGCCACCGGGCTGCGCATCGTCGACCACACCGATGGAACCGACCCGTACCCACTGGTCCGCACGGCGCTGCCCGGCCCGGTGACGGCCGTCGGACTGGCCGACCGGATGTGGGCCGAGCAGGTCCTCGCGCTGCGCGCCACGCTGCCCGACGCCGCCCAACGGCTCGCCGGCGAGGTGCTGCGCGAGCTGCGGATCCGCAAGTCGCCCGCCGAGGTGGCGGCCCTGGCCGAGGCCGGCGCGGCGATCGACGCGGTGCACGACCGGATGGGGGAGTGGCTGCGCCCCGGCCGGACCGAAACCGAGGTGGCCACGGACATCGCCGCCGCGATCCGCGCCGCCGGCCACGTGACCGTCGACTTCGTCATCGTGGCCGCCGGGCCGAACGGCGCCAGCCCGCACCACGGCACCTCCGACCGGCCGATCGGCGCCGGCGAGCCGGTGGTGGTGGACATCGGCGGCACCATGCCGTCGGGCTACCGCTCCGACTGCACCCGCACCTACGTCGCCGGCGGCCCCGCCCCGACCGACTTCGCCGCCTACTACATGGTGCTGCACGAGGCGCAGCGCGCGGCGGTCGAGGCCGTCCGCCCCGGCACGACCGCCGAGGCGGTCGACGCGGTGGCCCGCGACCTCATCGCCGGCGCCGGCTACGGCGAGGCCTTCCTGCACCGCACCGGTCACGGCATCGGCCTGGACGGCCACGAGGAGCCGTACGTCGTCGCCGGCAATCCCCGTCCGTTGGAGGCCGGCATGGCGTTCTCCATCGAACCGGGCATCTACCTGGCCGGGCGGCACGGCGCCCGGATCGAGGACATCGTCGTCTGCACAACGGACGGCGTGCAACGGCTCAACACCACCCCCACGGAGCTCATCGCGCTATGACTGTCGACCGGATCCTCCCCACCGACGAGGCCCACGACCTGCTGGACCTCGCCACCGAGCTCGCCGACCGGGAGCTCGCGCCGAAGGCCGCCGGCTTCGAGGAGCGCGGCGAGTTTCCCCGCGAGGTGCTGCGCACCGTGGGCCGGGCCGGCCTGCTCGGCCTGCCGTACGCCGAGGAGCACGGCGGCGCCGCCCAGCCGTACGAGGTCTACCTGCAGGTGCTGGAGATCCTGGCCGGCCGCTGGCTCGCCGTCGCCGAGGCGATCAGCGTGCACACCCTGTCCTGCTACCCGGTGGCCCAGTTCGGCACCGACGAGCAGCGCAAGCTGCTGCCCGACATGATCGGCGGGGAACTGCTCGGGGCGTACTGCCTCTCCGAGCCGCAGGGTGGCTCCGACGCGGCGGCGCTGACCACGAAGGCGGTCCGCGACGGCGACGCGTACGTCGTCTCCGGCACCAAGGCGTGGATCACCCACGCCCGGGTCGCCGACTTCTACAACATCTTCTGCCGCACCGGCGGCCCCGGCCCGAAGGGCATCTCCTGCCTGCTGGCCGACCGGGCCACGCCCGGCATCCACCCGCAGGCCGCCGAGCGGACGATGGGGCTGCACTCCTCCCCGGTCGCGCAGATCGCCTTCGACGACGCCCGGGTGCCCGCCGACCGGCTGATCGGCGGCGAGGGGATGGGCTTCACCATCGCCATGTCCGCCCTGGACTCCGGCCGCCTCGGCATCGCCGCCTGCGCGGTCGGGCTGGCCCAGGCCGCGCTCGACTATGCGGTCGGGTACGCGCGGGAGCGACAGCAGTTCGGCCGCGCGATCATCGACTTCCAGGGGCTCGGGTTCAACCTCGCCGACGCGGCCACCCAGATCTCCGCCGCCCGGGCGCTGACCCTCGCGGCCGCGCGGCTGCGTGACGCGGGCCGGCCGTACTCCATCGAGGCGGCGAAGGCGAAGCTCTTCTCCACCGACATGGCGATGCGGGTGACCACCGACGCGGTGCAGGTGCTCGGCGGCGCCGGCTACGTGGCCGACCACCCGGTGGAGCGGTACATGCGGGAGGCCAAGGTGCTGCAGATCGTCGAGGGCACCAACCAGATCCAGCGGCTGGTCATCTCCCGCGCCCTCGCGAAGGGCTGACCTGTCGCGGTGACGTTCCCCCGGATCACCGTCGACCCCGGCGTCATGGGGGTGCGCCCTGCGTGCGGCAGTCGCGCGCCACGCTGCTGGCGATGATGGCCGAGGGGATGTCCGTGCCGGACATCCTCACCGACCTGCCCTTCCTCGACGCGGAGGACATGGCGGAGGTGCTGGACTACGCGGCGGACGCGGTGCGCGACCGCACGGCCGGCTGAGCGTCACGCCCGGCGGGCCGGGTGCGGCACGAGAGCCCGTTTCCAGGTAGGTTGCACCGCGTGGAGGAGATCGACCGCGCCATCGTCGCCGCGCTGACCGGAGACGGTCGGCTGTCGTACACGGACCTGGCCGAGAAGGTGGGTCTGTCGGTGTCCGCGGTGCACCAGCGGGTCCGCCGGCTGGAGCAGCGCGGCGTCATCAAGGGATACGCCGCCCGCGTCTCCTTCGAGGCGCTGGACCTGCCGCTGACCGCGTTCGTGGCGATCCGGCCGTTCGACCCGTCGCAGCCGGACGACGCGCCGGAGCGGTTGGCCCACCTGCCGGAGATCGACTCGTGCTACTCGGTGGCGGGGGAGGACTTCTACCTGCTGCTGGTGCGGGTGGCCAGCCCGACGGACCTGGAGCGGGTGCTCCAGGAGATCCGGACCTCGGCGAACGTCACCACCCGCACGACCGTCGTGCTCTCCACTCCGTACGAGCATCGCCCGCCGAAGGTCGGCCCGGATCCCGTGAATCCGCACCGGCTCCGTGGCATCTCGGCTGAGTCGGCGGGTTCGCAGGCGGGTTGACCCCGCTCAGCGAGCGATGATCGCCTCCGCCCCTGGCCGGGGACGGCCGGCAAAAATCGGATGCGGTCATTGGTGAGCGCTCGGCGCAGGCGGACAAGATCGTGCCAAACGGGTCGAGGAAGATCGAGAACGGGCTACCCCGGTGCGGCCGGCTGGCAGGGATCGAAGCTAGGATCCATCCCTGATTCGTGCGGTCCGGACCATGAGCGGACGCCGGGCCTACGGCCGGTGTTGTCCGTGCTGCCTCCGCCCTCGAGTCGCTTTGCGTGTCATCAACGGGAGGATGAGGTAACCGTGCTGTCGCATGAGCGAAGCGCCTTCGGGCCCCGACAGGCGGAGAGCTTCGCCACCTACCTGCAGTTCCTTGAGCACAACGACGTCGAGCACGTGGTCCAGCCGGGCAAGGCGAACCGGGCCTACGACGCGGCGCTCGCTGCCGCCCAGTTGCAGCAGAACTTCCTGGCGAACTGCCGGGGCCGGGTGGGGCAGCCGCTGCGGATCAACCCGTCGCCGGCGGGGGTTGGGCGATGACGGCTTCGAAGCCGGGTCGGTCCCGGTTCAGCGGATGGCTGGCGGAGGCCCGGACGTCGGCCGCGGGGGCGCTACTGCCCGCCTCGGCGGTCGAGGTGGTGGCCCTTGCCGCCCTGCTGCTGGCGGCGGTGGGAAGCTCCCGCCTCTGGGCGCTTCCCCTGGCCGTTCTCGCGCTCGGTCTGCTGGCCTGGGCGTGGCGTGGCGGTTCGGTGTCCGGCGGAACGTCCGTCGTGGCGCGTATCCTCCTGCTGGCCTGCGCGTACCTGCTCGGCGCGGTACACGGCAGTCTTGATCCCGCCTTGGCCGTTGGTGTCGCCGTCGCAGGCTTGGCGGTTCTCACCGAGTCGCTGTTGGCGGCCGTGTCCGATGCTGTTTACCCCGTCTCGGCCAACCTGCCCGGAAGCGGCTCACGGCCTGACCGTAGCCCCAACACGAGCCGCGTGGCGCTGGTCAACGGCGCTGCGGTTCTCGTGGCACTGGTCTGCGCGTTCACCGACATCTTCGGGGTGATCGCGCTGGCGGTGGCGACCGCGGCGCTCGGGTTGGCCCTGTTCACCGGGTTGCAGGCGCTGACGCGGGTGCGGGCGCGGCGCAGCAGTGAGACGAAACTGCATGCCGCGCTGACCGCCTACGAGCCGGTCTTTCTCGTGCATTGGAACGCACCCGCCGGCACCGCCTACCAGATCGCGATGTGGTTGCCCTACCTGGAACGCCTCGGCAAGAAGTTCTTTGTGCTGGTTCGCAGCCAAACCAACTTCAATGAGGTGGTGGGTCTCACCAAGGCCCCGGTGGTCCTGCGGATGGGGCTGAACCAGCTCGACGATGTCATCGCCCCGTCGCTACGGGCAGCCTTCTACGTCAATACCGCGACGATGAACAACCACGTGATCCGGTATACGAACCTGACGCACATCCAGCTCAACCACGGCGACAGCGACAAGGTGCCGAGTCACAACCCGGTCTTCCGGATCTACGACAAGAACTTCGTCGCCGGCCAGGCCGCGATCGACCGGTTCGCGGCCAACGGCGTGAGCATGCCCGCAGAGATGTTCACCATCGTCGGGCGCCCTCAGGTCGAGAACGTCGCCATCGCCACCGGGCCAATCGCCTCGATTGCCAACCCTCGGGTCCTGTACGCCCCGACGTGGGCCGGCTTCTATGCCGACTCCAACTATTCCTCGCTGCTCGTTGGCTGCGACATCATCAAGGCGCTCGTCGCTCGCGGGTGCAGCGTCGTCTTTCGACCGCATCCGTACAGTCAGCGGTCCGCGGAGTTGACCCGCGAGTGTGAGCGCATCCGGACGCTGCTGGCTGACGACCGCCGGGCGAACGGACGGCCACACGTCTTCGGAGCCGAGGCTGAGGTGGCGATGACGGTCGCGGACTGCTTCAACGCGTCGGACGCGATGGTGTCGGATGTGTCGAGCGTGGTGGCGGACTACCTGTACTCGGAGAAGCCCTTCGTGATGGTTGCCGTCTCGGTGCCGGCGGCCCAGTTCCCGGAGGCGTTCCCGCTTGCGCGGGCGGGCTACGTGATCGACGCGTACGGCGGCCGGCTGCAGGGACTCGACGCCGCCCTCGACGACCTCCTCGGCAGCGACCCCCTCGCCACTACCCGCCGCGACCTCAAGAAGTACTACCTTGGGGACATTCCGGCGGACCGGTACGCGCAGCGCTTCCTCGACGAGGCCTCGCGCTACCTCTGATCCTGCCAGCGCCCACTATTGGCTCCGGTTCAGCGTCAACGCTAACGGAGCCAATAGTTGTGGCGCGGCCACGTGAGGATGCTCCCTTGACCCTCAGGCCAGCTGGCCCAGCCGACCGGAGCGGCTGTTGCCGGAGATCGGGACCTCCGCGAACGTCACCACCCGCACCACCGTGGTGCTGTCCACGCCGTACGAGAATCGGCCGCCGAAGATCAGTGCCGAACGCCCGGGCCGGGGTCGGTCCCGGGGGGCGGCGGAGCCGGCTGGTTCCAACGCTGGATGACCTGCCGCCCGTGCTCGTGACCGAGCACGCTGACGGTGGCGGTGTCCAGCCGCAGCCGGGCGCCGGCCGACGGCGGCAGGCCGATCCAGCGGGCGCCGAGCACCCGCAGGCTGTGCCCGTGGCCGACCAGGCCGACGGTGCCCCGGTCGAGCAGGGGAGTGACCCGGGCGAGCACCCGGTCGAGGCGTTCGCCGACCTGCGAGGGTGACTCGCCACCGGGGCAGCCGTCGGTCCAGATGTTCCACTGCGGGTGTTCCTCCTGGATGTCCGCGGTCGTGCGTCCCTCGTACTCGCCGTAGCTCCACTCGGCGAGGTCGGGGTCGGTGGCGTCGACGTCGAGGCCGGCGAGCTGCGCGGTGCGCAGGGCCCGCTGCCGGGGACTGGCCAGCACCCGGACGAACCGCCGGCCCGCGAGCATCACGCCGAGCGCGCGGGCCTGCCGCTCGCCGTCGGGGGTGAGCTCCAGGTCGGTGTACGAGGTGTGCCGGTGACTGGCGGTCCAGGCCGTCTCGCCGTGCCGGATCAGCAGGATCTCTCCCATTCGTCCAGTTAACCAGCCGGCGCGCTTCCCCGTTCACCTAGTATCCTAGGACGCTTTAGCGGTTGTGCCCGGGCACACCAGCCGTTTGGCCAAGGGACATGCGGGGACGCACCCGGGGACGGAGCATGCGGCCCCGGAATGCCGCGACAGCGGAGGGAGTCCTCGATGAGCTTCACCGAGAAGACGAAGAACAAGGCCCAGGAGCTGAGCGGACTTGCCAAGGAGCGGATCGGCCAGGCCACCGACAACGAACGGTTGCGGGCGGAGGGCGCCACCGAGCAGAGCACGGCGCGCGCCCGAAAGGCCGGCGAGCAGGCCGGCCGCGACGTCAAGGACGCCTTCAACAAGTGACCCGCACGGCGACGGGCTCCCAGTCCGGGAGCCGTCGCCGTGCGTCTGGGCTACCTCCGTCCGGTACCCGATACGGCATACCGTCGAAGCATGAGTCCGGATGCTCCTCCTTCACCTTCCTGGTCTCCGCCACGGACGGCGTTGTCGTGGACGTGCGGGTTCCGGCCGGGCGCGAGGCCGCCCTGGACGGACTCACCGACCGGGCGAGACCTCGCGGACGGCTCGGTGAGCTGATGCGGTGGCCGCTGGGTAGCCTCCCGGCATGACGGTTGCCCGTTCCCTGCTGCTGTTCGTGCTGGCCGCGCTGGCCGAGATCGGGGGAGCGTGGCTCGTCTGGCAGGGCTGGCGGGAGCACCGGGGGCTGTGGTGGATCGCGGCGGGCGTGCTGGCGCTGGGGGCGTACGGCTTCGTGGCGACGTTCCAGCCGGACCCCAACTTCGGTCGGATCCTGGCCGCGTACGGGGGTGTGTTCGTGGCCGGGTCGCTGGGCTGGGGTGTGCTGGTGGACGGCTTCCGCCCGGACCGCTGGGACGTGGCGGGCGCGGCGATCTGCCTGCTGGGCGTCGCCGTCATCATGTACGCGCCGCGGGGCGGCTGACCGCTACGTCGTCGCCGTGTGCGGCTCGCCGCGGAGTGGGCCAGCCAACGGCATCACGGTGAGCACACCGATTGCCGCGGCGAGCTGCGCACCGGCGACGGTCCCGATGCCGAGGGGCAGGGTGGCGAGCGCGGCGGTGGCGCCGGCTGGTCGGGCCAGGGGTAGGCCGAGGCGCAGGCCCAGCCGGGCGCCGGCGACGCCGGTGAGGAACAGGGCGACGCCGCCGGAGAGCGCGAGCGCGGCTCCGATGCTGGCCGGCTCGCCCGGGTGGGAGACGGCGGCGTGGATGCCGGCGGCGGTGGCGATGATGCCGAGCAGGATCAGGTAGTGCGGCAGCACGTAGGTGCGGGCGGCGAGGTGGGTGCGGGCGCTTGGGGTGGCGGTGGTGAGGGAGGCAACGGCGTTGCGGGTGTCGGTGAAGTAGGTCCACCACATGGCGGCGGGCAGGGCGAGTCCCATGACGATGGCGCCCGCCGTGCCGGCGGTGACGTGGCGGACGTCGACGCCGGCGCCGATGGCGACGACGGTCTCGCCCAGGGCGATGATCACGAGCAGGCCGTGGCGTTCGACGAAGTGTCCGGCGGAGACGTGGAAGGTGCTGGCGACGCGGATCCAGGAGTGTCCGGGTGTGAGGTAGGGCAGCGCGGCCTGGACGAGGGCGGCGGCGAGCCAGAGCGCGTAGGTGGCGGGGGCGTCGACGAACGCGGCGAGAACGATGAGCAGCGCCGCGCCGAGGTTGTAGGAGGCGAGGCGGGGGACGACGGCGCGGGCGTCCGAGCGGCTGAACATGATCAGGTGGACGCCGTTGAGGACGAGGTAGCCGAGGGCGAAGAGCAGGCCGGTGTCGGTGAACGCGGCGGGGATGGCGACGCTGGTGAGCAGGAAGCCGGCCATGCCGGCGAAGAGGGCGATCTTCTGGGCGGGGCGTCGGGTGGCACGTGGTTGGTCAGCCAGGCGTAGCCGGTGTAGGGGTACCAGAGCAGTCCGAGGATGAGGACGGTGCGGCCGAAGCCGGCCCAGGTGAGGTCGTCTTCGAGGACGTGGGCGAGCTGAGTGACGATGAAGACGAAGACGACGTCGAAGAAGATCTCGACGGCGGTGACCCGGGCGGCGGTGTCGGGGGCTGCCGGGCTCATGGATCTGGAGGCTAGTGCCCGCGGCCGTCGGTGGTGCGGCGCTGGGGGAAAGGGATCGCCCCGGCACCTGCGGGTGCCGGGGCGAGGGTCCGTTTCGGGTCAGTCGTCGCGGTGGTCGGCCCACCATTGCTGGCCTGCGGCGGGCAGGGTGTCGATCGGGTCGTAGTAGGCGTAGCGCTTGTTGAGCGCCTCCAGGTCGGCGGACTCGATCGAGGTGCGGTAGTTCTTGGTCCAGTAGGAGATGCCGCGTTCGCGGTCGTACTCGGTGAGCATGTGCACCCAGCGCTTGCCGACGAAGGGGACGTCGCAGACGATCCGCGGGGTGGCGTAGCCGGGCAGGTAGCCCATGATGTCGTGCTGGAGTTGCTGGGCGTGCCAGACCGGGACCCGCCAGTGTTCGGCGTTGGGGATCATGTCGCACATGTAGAAGTAGTACGGCAGGATGCCCGCTTCGCCTTGCAGGGCGAAGCAGAGGTCGAGCAGGTCGGGGGCGGTGGCGTTGACGCCGCGCATGAGCACGCCCTGGTTGCGGACGTCGCGGACGCCGACGTCAAGGGCGGTCTGGGCGGCCTTGGCGACCAGCGGGGTGAGCGACTGGGCGTGGTTGACGTGGGTGTGGATGGCGAGGTTGACGCCGCGGCGGGAGGCGGTGCGGGCGACCCGTTCGAGGCCCTCGACGACGTCGGGCTGCAGCCAGTGCTGGGGGAGGCCCATGAGGGCCTTGGTGGCGAGCCGGACGTCGCGGACGGTTTCCAGTTCCAGCAGCCGCATCAGGTACGACTCGAGGTTCTTCCACGGCACGTTGGCCACGTCGCCGCCGGAGACGACGACGTCGCGGACGCCGGGGTGGGCCTTGAGGTAGCTGATGTGGGCGTCGTACCGGTCGACGGGCTTGAGGGTGAGCTTGAGCTTGTCGACGGCGGGGGTGGAGTTGCCGACGAGGTCCATCCGGGTGCAGTGGCCGCAGTACTGCGGGCAGGTGGAGAGCAGCTCGGCGAGGACCTTGGTGGGGTAGCGGTGGGTGAGGCCTTCGGCGACCCACATGTCGTGCTCGTGCAGGGAGTCGCGGCTGGCGTAGGGGTGCGACGGCCAGTCGGTGCGCCGGTCGGAGGCGACGGGGATCATGTAGCGCCGGATGGGGTCGGCGAGGAACGCCTCGGTGGTCATCGGCGCGAACGGCACCATCGTGTTGATCATCTGCGGCGGCACCAGCATCGACATGGTGGCCAGGGCCTTCTGGTCGGCCTCGAGGTCGGCGTAGAAGGACTCGTCGACTCCGTCGCCGAGGACGGTGCGCAGTTGCTTGATGTTCTTGACGCAGTTGACCCGCTGCCACTGGGCGTTCTCCCACTGCTCCCGGGTGACGTGGCGCCAGCCGGGGAAGCGGGTCCAGTCGGGTTCGACCAGGGGGCTGCGGCGGTATTCGTACGGCTGCCCGGCGGTCGAGACGGCGACCGGGGCGTGACGGGGTTGAGGGATGGTCTCAACCGGTTGGGTCTGGGTCACGGCCCCTCCTCGTTTCCTGGTGCGGGTTGATCAGCGATCCCGAAGGCTACTGGAAAATATCCGGTAAAGAAATTAGTCTGCCGTAAGTTTTCCCGCGACGCGAGTCCTAGCCAGGGCTTCGGGCGGCTGGAGGTAGGGGGTCGGCGTGACGTCACCGGTGGGTCTGCACCGCGTCGTGAAACCGGCGGGGGTGCTGCCGCAGGCGGCCTGGCGGCTGGACGCCGACCCGCGGATCGCCGCGAACGAGGTCCGCATCCGGGTGGAGCGGCTGAACCTGGACGCGGCGAGCTTCCGGCAGCTGTCGGAGAAGCACGGCGGCGACGGGGAGAAGGTCCGCGCCGAGGTGCTGGAGATCATCTCCACCCGGGGGAAGATGCAGAACCCGGTGACCGGGTCGGGCGGCATGCTGATCGGCACGGTGGACGAGGCCGGCCGGCGGTCCCCGCTGGGGCTGAAGGCGGGCGACCGGGTGGCGACCCTGGTATCGCTGACGCTGACCCCGCTGATGGTCCTCGACGGCCTGGCCCGCTGGGACGGGCGCAGCGAGCAGGTGCCCTGTGACGGGTACGCCATCCTGTTCGCCCGGTCGATCGCGGCGGTCCTGCCGGCCGACCTGCACCCGGAGCTGTCCCTGGCGGTCCTGGACGTGTGCGGGGCGCCGGCGCTGACCGCCCGCGTGGTGGCCGAGCACGTCGCCCGACGCCGGCGCGAGGGCGACCCGCGGCCGGTGAACGTGGC